>JAEZBW010000536.1 GCA_023426765.1 Bacillota bacterium | reverse complement strand
CTGTTGAAAAACGTCCTGACGACTTTAAACGCGCGGCTTCAGCGCATTGAGATCGTATCCTTAAAGGAAGACGTGTTTTACGGGAATCTGGTGGTGGAAGTGGATGGGCGGACGGTGTACATCGACTCGCGCCCATCGGATGCGCTGGCCCTGGCGGCCCGCGCCCACGTACCGATTATGGTGTCGCGTGAGGTGATGGACTCGGCGGGCGTGATCCCCGAAGATGATTTGCAGAACCAGCGTACCCCTCCCATGCCTTCGCCGCGGGCTGCCGCCGATGAGCCAGAACCAGAGGGCGCCTCGGAGCGTCTATCGGTGTTTGAGGATTTCCTCCAGAACCTGGATATTGGCAAGCTGGAGGATTCGGAAGACGACGATGACGATGACGACCCGAAGGGAAACAAAAGCTAAGATCAGTGATAGGGCAATCCTACCGGGGCAGGCATCAATGCCCCGGTAGTTTTTTAGCATCAGAGCGACTGAAGATCATCCCCACCGCGGGCGATCACGGAAAAGTGTTCACATCGTTTTTATTTTTGTTATCTTTGTTTTCTCCGTAATGGACGTAAAATAAAACAAGGCCGTTCTTATGTCTGAATCGGCATCTCAAAGAAATCATAGGCCATACTGAAACAGCCAATGACAGATTTTCCTGTTGATGAAGTCACTACCTCCCAGGTCCAATCGCAGCCGCACAGCCGTCAGGCCGAAGAAGCCGTGCTCGGTGCGGTGCTGATCGACCCTGAAGCCTATTTCAATATTGCGCAGTTCCTCAAGCCGGATGACTTTTACATCATCCGCAACCGCTGGATCTGGGATGCCTTTACGCGCCTGCACGAACGGCGCCAGCCGATCGACTACCTGACCGTCTGCCAGGAGCTGGAGCAGCAGAACCAGCTCACCGAGCTGGGCGGCCCGGCCTACATCATGTCGCTGATCAACCAGACGCCCACTTCGCTCAATGCCGAAGCCTACGGTCACCTGGTAGAAGAAAGCTCGGTGCGGCGAAAGATGTTGCAAGCCGCCAACGAGCTGGCAAAGCTGGCCTACGACCAGAAGCAGTCGGTCGATACGATCATGGACGAGGCCGAAAAGGCCATTTTCAGCATCAGCGAGCGGCGCGTTCACAATGATTTACAGCCCATCCAGCAGGTGTTGAGCGAGGTCTACGACCGGGTAGATCAGCTCTCGCGCCGGGATGACGAAATCTTCGGCGTACCCACCGGCCTGGTCGATCTGGATAAGCTGCTGGGCGGTTTGCAAAAATCGGACCTGCTGATCATCGCCGGTCGCCCGGGTATGGGTAAGACCGGTTTTATGCTCTCGATTATGAAGAATGCGGCCATGCGCCACAAAAAGCACATCGCCATGTTCTCGCTGGAAATGTCGAACGAACAGCTCGTGCAGCGTCTCATCGCGCAGGAGACGGGCATCGACACGCAGCGCATGCGCACCGGCAAGTTGGCGGAAGAAGAAATTCCACTGTTTACCCATGCCATCGAAGTGCTGTCAGATACGCACATCTACCTGGATGACACCCCGGCCATCACCCCTATGCAGCTGCGCACCAAGTGCCGCCGCCTGCACCTGGAATATGACCTGGATCTGGTGATTGTCGACTACCTCCAGCTGATGGCTGGCGATACTCGCACCGACAACCGTGTGCAAGAAGTCTCGTACATCTCTCGCAACCTAAAGGTGATGGCCCGCGAGCTAAACGTGCCGGTGCTGGTCGGCGCGCAGCTCTCCCGCGCCGTCGAACAGCGCGCCGACAAACGCCCCGTGCTCTCGGATTTGCGCGAGTCGGGCTGCCTGGCGGGTGAGACACTTGTTACGCTGGCCTCCGGTGCGCAGGTTCCGATTGTTTCATTGGTTGGTAAAACACCCGAGGTTGTCACTTTGGACGAATCAGGCAGGATGACAACTGGGCAGGCATCCAAAGTATGGCTTACCGGTCACCGGCCTGTGTTCCGCCTTACTACGGCAACGGGGCGGCAGATCCGCGCGACGGGGAATCACCCGTTCCGTCTGCTGTTTGGCTGGCGTGCACTTGACGAAATAAAGGTGGGTGATCGGATTGCCCTGCCACGCGGCTATCCCCGGCAGGGAGCGGAGGTCGATTGGTCGGATGAGCGGATCGTTGTGCTCGGACATATGATTGGTGATGGTTGCTATGCACCACGCCAGCCTTTGCACTACACCAGTGCTTCAACAAGCAACATAGAGGCCGTTCGTGAAGCGGCAGAAAAAGAATTTGGAATTACAGGCAAAGTTGTTCCACAAGAAACCTGGTTCCATCTCTACCTTTCGGCAAATGCGAACAAATGGCATCCGAACCCAATTCGGGTATGGTTCCGAGAGCTGGGTATCGACGGCCAGCGTTCACACCAAAAGCATCTTCCAGAAGCTGTATTCCAACTGCCAGCCCAAAAGATCAGCCTGCTGCTACGCCATATGTGGGCCACGGATGGCAGCATTTATCTGCGCAAAACCACCCATGGACAAGCGGGCACGGTCTATTACGCAACTACCAGCGAAATTCTTGCTTACCAGGTTCAACAATTACTAAGCTACCTGGGAATCCAGGCGCGCATCCATACCGCGACGAAGAAGGGCTACAAGAAGGGTTATCAAGTGCATGTCTCTGGGCGCGATGATCAACTACGCTTTGCGGAAGTGGTTGGCGCAGTTGGCGATCGGATTGCCTCCCTGGAAGATGTAGTAGTGTACTTGAAACCACGAAAATCGAATCCGAACCGGGATACCATTCCGGTGGAAGTATGGGGACAGGTAAAGGAACGCATGCGCGAACTGCACATTTCTCAACGAGAAATGGCTGCGATGCGCGGAACCGCTTATGGTGGCGATGCCCATTTTGGATTTGCCCCGACTCGGACAGTGCTCAACAACTATGCGGCGCTCCTCGATGACCCGGCATTGCAAGCCATTTCCGAAGCAGAAATTTACTGGGATGAAGTGATCAGCATCGAACCGGACGGCGAGGAAGATGTATACGATATGACTGTTCCGGGCACGCACAATTTTGTCGCCAATGGCATCATCGTGCACAACAGTCTGGAGCAGGACGCTGACATCGTCATGTTTATCCACCGGCCCGACGCGCTGGAGAAGGACAGCCCGAAGGCCAACCTGGCCGAGATTCTCGTGTCGAAGCACCGCAATGGCCCAACCCACCCGGGCATCGAGCTGGTGTTCCTCAACAACCTGGCGCGCTTTGAAAACGCCGCTCCGCCGCCCGGCGGCAGGCATTAAGGAGACCGGGCAGAATGGAGCGATTTACCGGTTTCCCCGCGGGCAAGGTGCGCATGACACCCATCCCGGCGCAGTTTTTTAGCGCGCTGCTGCCGCAGATCGACCATCTGGGCGAGATGAAGGTGACGCTGTATGCCTTCTGGTTCCTCGACCAGATGGAATCCCCGGTCCGCTACTTGACCTACGAAGACTTTGCCGATGATGAGCTGCTGATGCAGGGCATGGGG
>JAEZBW010000470.1 GCA_023426765.1 Bacillota bacterium | reverse complement strand
CGCGTGCAAAAGAGCAATCTACCGTCTGCAAAAACCGAAATCTCACCCTGAATATAGATGTCAAACAGTTGGGCGAAATAGGAGCGACGTTGTCTTTCGACATTGCCTTGAAACTTGATGTTCACGGACTTGGGAGCAAACAGTATATAGTTGCCCTCGTCCACGGTTTTACCTGTTTGGAGCTTCCCTTCTTTAAATAGTAAAGCCTTAACGCTCAAGCTACTACCAGATGTATAGATTTGCTTTCCGTTAATTGTGATTTCGGCATCAAGCTCGGTAAAATCCGCATCGGATATATCCGAAAGTGGGATGATCACTTCCTCCGAGGTCGCCGCATAGTCGTTGCCATATATACCTATAGTGTACTGATAGACCAACTCACCGTTTGAGCGTATTGTCAGAATCGGATTGTCACGGCTTATCAGACGGATGGATGGAATTCGTATTGCAGTCTCACCATCGTCGTCAAGAACATACTCGATACGAATTTTTCCGTAGGAGAACACAATATCTGTCGTGCGTTTATGGGTCGGTGTACTTCTCTTAATAGTAGGCTCGGTGAGTTTTCCAATATACCACTGAGTTAGGAGAATATCAATATAGTCACTGCTGGGTAGTTCATTTCCAGAGAGCAGGAGACCGATTTTTTGAATCACCTTTGTGAGGAGGTGTTTCATATAGCCGGGGCGACTTATAATTAATGCACGAAGACCTGCTTGAATACCACCGACATTCCCTCTGATATCTTCATCCTGCTCGATGGTTGCACCTTGGCATCGGTTGCGGAGGACACCTACCATTCTTCCGATGGCGGGATCTTCCTCATATAAAGAATAATCAAGATTGTTTTTGTAAAACTTCACAAGGAAGTCGCATAGAGCATAGAAACTCTTGCACGGTGCGATGGAATGCGCCAGGACGGTGGAATAGTAACCATTGTCCCCGTTCGGATCGACTACAAAGAAACGATTGTAACTTCGACATGCTTCCTTCACCGAGGTGGTGAGGACATCATAAATTTGTTGAGAGTATTTGTATCCGAACTGTTCGCATATGTACGGCCAGAAGCCATTGCTGCTGGCTCGTTCCCAGCATTTAGCGTACTGAACCATTGTTAAAAAGATAGCAAGATAAGCCCAGCTATAGACTTTACTGTGGTTAAGTAAAATCAGGATAGCCTCCAGGGCGGTTTTTTCAACCGCTTTACGACTGGATTCCTCAAGAACAGCCATACCGAGAAGAGGATACCGGGCGGTAATCGACTCAACGTAATCCCGAACTGATACTTTGCCCGACTTTGGTGACTTTAACAAGACTCGCATATCTTTTTCAACTTCAAACGATGCTTCATTACCTAAGCCATTACCAGTTGTTCCCATAGTTATAATCGCCTCCCTCGGTGCGATTTGTTGCTCTTTAACGGTCAATGGAGCGTCTTCTTCATACTCCTCTTCGAATTCAGTATCATCCCGGTGTTCTAAAGTGCCAAACACTTCACCCAATTCATCAGAAATCGCCAGTTCATTAGCTAACTTATCCCACCAAGTATCATCATCCTCGTTGTCCAATTTTTCAAAAAATTGCAATAGTCCTTCGAATTGCTCAAAAGTTTCGGTGGTATACAGCAATGAGCGTTCGCCCGCATTTTTATGAATATGCCACATTGCTGCTCACCTCGCCTTCTTTTCATTCACAGCCTCTACTGAATAAGGTTATCATCTCCTCTGACAATTCGCAGTACTTTAATCCATTTCGAGCCATTTTCGTCGGGTGTATGTTTCCAAGTCGTCTGATTTATAGTCGCTATCTACTATATCATTTTGCTTTTTTACTATCCAAGTTGGAGTAAATACCTCAGCTTTAGTTTTTGTGCGTTTTTTTTGCACAGCAGCTGCTTTCAAGGCTCTTGGCATAATCAAAGAACTACTCTTTCCCGTAATTAGTTCAGGTCTTATTTGAGCCGTCGCAGAGTAGGAAACCGCGTCTAATTCTTTATAGTTATCATTTGCCCATATGATGTTATGCGGTTTTTTGGGTGAAGAAGTGGTCCTGTCGAGCAACAAAATTTCAAGGATATGCGGCATCTGCTTCCGGATATCGTCTTCTATGACATCAGGCATTGCTAACTCGGTATCTCCCAACGATTCTTCCATTACGCCACACCTCCTTTCTGCTTTTTCGTGGTAGTGTTAAAATTCATATATTATTCACCATTTTCACTTTTTTCTCTTTACATCGACGGCTCATTCAATCTCAGCTTGCCCTGTTTCAACTTATTATACCAAATTTCGTATGTGTTTTACAATGTTCGAGGCGTTCAGTTTGAAGCCTCAAAAAGTTTAATTTAAAATGCTCAAAGCAATGAAAAACCTTATCTCATACAGAGGATAGTGTATATATATAGACTTCACGCAATTGGAGAAAGGTGAAAATAGTGACTCATAATAACTTGAACCGAATTAATAGCGCTTTATTGATGGTACAATTAAAATCATTATACACCGCTATGACAATTGAGCACTTGAAGCATTTGCTTAAGAAACAAAGAAATTGATCAGCAAAGGCAGACAGTGTTATCTGCTGTCTGCCTAAACTAATATCTATGGTCTATAGAATGTCTAAAAAGGCTGATCTTTTTTCATCTGATTACTAAATCTTGAAACATCAAAAACCGAAGTAATTCTTCGCGTTCAGGTAACTGATTTCCTGAACCATCGCGCCGAGCATCTCCATGTCCGCGTTCACTTCGCCATTCTCTGCCCAATTGCCGACGATGTTGCAAAGGATGCGGCGGAAATATTCATGCCTGGTATAGGATAAAAAGCTTCTCGAGTCGGTGAGCATCCCGACAAATCTTCTTAGAAGACCGAGGCTGGCAAGGTCTCTCATCTGCTTTTCCATCCCGTCCTTCTGGTCATTGAACCACCAGGCCGACCCCAGCTGGATCTTACCCGGCGCTTCGGCTCCCTGGAAGCTTCCCATGATGGTGGCCAGCGCTTCATTGTCCCGGGGGTTCAGGCTGTACAAAATTGTTTTCGGAAGCTCTGCAGTACTGTCCAGCGCATCCAGAAATGCTGCCAGCGATTTTGCCTGATGGCTGTCGCCAATAGCATCAAACCCGGTATCGGGGCCGATGGTACGGAACATTCTGGAATTGATATTCCGGATCGTCCCCATATGAAGCTGCATGACCCAGCCTCTCTTTGCATATTCCCTGCCCAGGAAGACAAGCATGTGGGTTCTGAACTTGTCAGCCTCTGCCTGCGTTGGTGTTCTTCCATTCATTGCAGACTGAAAGACAGCTTCCACCTCTGTTTCAGCAGCATTGACATAAATTGCATATTCCAGGGCATGGTCGGAAACTTTGCATCCATTATCGTTGAAATGGTTCAGACGATTCACAAGAGCCTCTTTCAGCGTCTTTACCGAAGAAATGTCCGTATTCGCAGCCAGACCCAGCTTTGCGATATACTCGCAAAAACCTGCCACATTGATATTCAGCGCTTTGTCAGGCCTGAAGGTGGGATATACCTTTACCGGAAATGAGGCGTCCTCCCGGATAGCCTGATGGTATTCCAGAGTATCGGCAGGATCGTCGGTGGTACAGATGGTTTCCACATTGGACCGGATAATCAGCCTGCGGGCTGAAAAGTCCTCCTCCTGCAGCAGTTTGTTGCACTGTTCCCAAATGGCTTCCGCACTGGAGGGCGACAATACGCAATCAATACCGAAGTAACGCTTCAATTCCAGATGTGTCCAGTGGAATAAAGGGTTCCCGACAAGATAGGGCATGGTTTCAGCCCATTTCATAAATTTCTGCTTGTCATCGGCAGTACCGGTGATATATTTCTCCTCTATGCCATTTGAACGGATCGCACGCCATTTATAATGGTCTCCGCCAAGCCAGATCTCGGTGATATTTTTATATTTCTTGTTTTCTGCAATTTCTTTCGGATTTAAATGGCAATGGTAGTCTATGATGGGCATCTCTTTCGCATAGCTGTGATAAAGCGTCTTCGCAGTGTCACTTTGGAGCAGAAAATCTTCATCCATAAATTTTCGCATCTGTATTTCATTCCTTTCCAAAATTATGATTGATTCAAATCCACATTCCTGAAACCTAATATATCATTAGTATTGTTTCCCTGCAAGATTTGGTTATGATGAAAAGCCTTCACTGCGCTCAGGATGACATTTTCATTGCAATGACAGACTCTGCGCTCGGGGGATCATTGGTTATGCTTCATGTTTGAAAGAGGTAAAGTGTGGAATACTATATGTGATAAGCCTGTACTTCCCGGGTTACTTGGGTTACAGCTTATCAAACGTTTTCAGAAATAGATTATTCAGAAGGAGATGATCCTATGAACGAAAAGGATATTCAAAAAGCTGCAATCATCGGTACCGGTTTTGTGGGTTCCACGACAGCCTTTACCTTGATGATGAGCGGCCTTTTTTCAGAGCTGGTTCTGATTGATATTAATGAAACCAAGGCGAAAGGCGAAGCGATGGACTTGAACCACGGCATGCCCTTTGCGAGGCCTGTCCGGATCTATCAGGGCACCTATGCGGATTGCCATGACGCGGACATCATCATCATCACAGCCGGTGCGAACCAGAAAGAGGGCGAAACCCGGCTGGATCTGGTGTATAAGAATACCGAAATTTTCAGAGGCATTGTATTAAGCGTCACCAAATACACCAGTCCGGACAGATCCCTCCTGCTGGTGGTGACAAACCCGGTGGACATCCTGACCCATGTTACCGCAAAGATTTCAGGCTGGCCTGCCGAAAAGGTGATCGGTTCCGGGACTGTACTGGATACCGCCCGTTTCCGCTATCTGATCGGCGAGCATGTAGGTGTGGATACACGAAACATCCATGGTTATATCCTTGGAGAGCATGGAGACACCGAGCTGCCTGCATGGAGTCTGACTACGATTGCCGGAATGCCGATGGAAGAGTACTGCAGTACCTGCAGTAACTGCGGCGGCGAAAACCGCGATGAGATTTTCCGGAAGGTCAAAAATGCAGCTTATGACATCATCAAGGCCAAGGGTGCGACCTATTATGCGGTAGCTCTTGCCGTAAGAAGGATTGTTGAGGCGATTATGCGTGACGAACACTCCATCCTGACAGTTTCCAGCCTTCTTACCGGACAATACGGTATTTCGGATGTTTGCATCAGTGTACCTGCAGTAGTGGATCGAAACGGAATCAACAGGGTTTTGGAGGTCCCCCTTTCAGACGGAGAAAAGAAAATGCTGCACAATTCGGCGGACACCCTGAAAGGAATTCTGCAAAAGCTTAACCTGTAAAAAACCGATGACCAGCATCTACCTCCTCGTACTCCATGTGAGTGAACAACCCGCTCTTCGGGCGGCAAAATAAAAAGGGCTGAATAAGCCCTTTTTTGCTATCTGCCCATCACTCGTTTTCCTCGGATCACCCGTATCAGCACCGTAATGATAGCTAAAACAAGAAGAATGTGAATAAACCCGCCAAGTGTATAGGAGGTGACAACCCCTAAAAGCCATAATCCTATGAGGACGATTGCAATGGTCCACAGCATGTTTATCACGCACCTTTCAAATATGTTTTTCCCGGATTGGATTCGTTTCATCCCGCCAAATTTTGCTTTCACAGTAATACCTGATTAACCGCTGAAACGTCTGTGAAGAAATGCCGCAAGGGGTTTTTATAACCAGACGGACAAATGTGCGCAACGGTATTTGTGTTTGAATAAGATCTGTCTGCAAAGCGGACAATAAAATAAAACTCTGTTAGCGGGGTGAAATGAAATGATCAAAAAGCGCTTTTTTACTGTTCTGTTCCTGATGATATTGATCATACTATCAGGATGCCCGGATAAAGATAAATCTAAGAGTGATGAATCGGAGCAAATTCCAAACACCATGGAAAAGGCTGCATCCGAACTGGAGCAAATCATTACGCTTTTGGGCGGACCCATGTTTGACAGCCGCGATAAAATTGAACAACTGAAAAACGAACAGATACAGATGTTATCAGCGAAGACCGGAGAAAACCCCGAGAAATCCACTACGGGGTCGGATGCGGTGCAAAACCAGGAAAGCGGCGGAGATAAAAAGGGAGAAGGAGATCAGGAAGGTCAAAAGCAGCAGGGTGATCAGAAATCGGGAGCCGGCGGTGGAGAGCAGCAAAAGGAAGCCGGTGGTGAGGAAAAGAAAGACGCCGGCGGTGAGCAGCAGAAGGAAAGCGGCGGTGAAGAAAAGAAAGACGCTGGCGATGAGCAGAAGAAGGAGGAGGAAAAGAAAGACGCTGGCGGTGAGCAGCAGAAGGAAGCCAGCGGTGAGGAAAAGAAAGATACTGGCGATGAGCAGCAGAAGGAAGCCGGTGGCGAGGAAAAGAAAGACGCTGGCGGCGGAGAAGAACAGAAATCTCCCGAAAGCGATCAGAAGATAAGTTCCAAAGGCGGTCAGAAAGCGCAGCCTTCGGGTGGAGGTCAGGAAGAAAAACCTTTTCAGTTTGAGGACAGTTTGTTTGGCATCCCCCAATGGAATGAAGAAAACTGGAAAATGATTAAAGTGTTAACCGACGGAATGTACTTTACATGGAATAACCTTCAACCCGAATTATTGGAAAAAGGTGTCACCGAAGCGCAGGGCGAAAGCTTCGTGGCATCGCTTGAAAACCTGTCAAAAGCTGTTAAGGATAAAAACATCGGGGGTGCGCAAATCTCCGCATTTGAGCTGTATGATAAATTGTCCGAATTCTACAGTTACTTTAAAACAGAAAAGCCGCCTGAATTACAGCGTGTTTCCAGCATTGTAACCGGTATTCATTTTGCGGTGCGTCAGAACGATTGGAACATGGCACAGGAGTTGTCCAATGGTTTGCAGAAGGAGTTTACAAAGGTAAAAGCCAATGTACAGGATAACCAGTCCGCCATCATAAAAATGCTGGAGATCTCTTTGGATGACCTCAGAAGTGCCGTTCAGAAGCAGGATGCTATCCTGGTTCTGATCCGTACGAATCTGGTTACGGCCAACATTGAAGAGTTGGATGCTAGTTTGTCGCAGGAGCAAAAAGAATAATCATGCACTAAAAAAACAAAAAGGCATGCCCTGGCAAAATTATAGCATCCGGCATGCCCATTTTTTATATTAACAATGAGTACTCTATTTAATCCCAATATCCTTCCGGTAATGGGCATCCTGGAAATGGATTCCGGCGACAGCCTGATAAGCCCTGTCTCTGGCTTTTTCGATTGTTTCGTCGATCGCAGTTACGCCAAGAACCCGCCCTCCGTTTGTATAATAACATCCATTTTCCTTTTTGGTTCCCGCATGGAAAACAATGACATCCGAAGTTTTATCCAGACCATCAATCTGATAACCCTTACGGTAGCTTTCGGGATATCCGCCCGAAGCCATGATGACGCAGACACAGGCATCATCGGTCCATTCTATGTCGATTTGATCCAGCTTTCCATCAATAATGGCATCGAAGATGTCCAGCAGGTCGGTCTTCAGGCGTGGCAAAACTACCTGTGCCTCGGGATCTCCGAACCGGGCGTTATATTCGATGACCATGGGCCCCTTTTCGGTCAGCATCAGCCCGAAGTATATAATTCCGCTGAAAGTGCGGCCTTCGGTGTTCATCGCGCTGATGGTGGGCTTAAAGATTTTTTCCATGCAGACATCAGCAATTTCAGGCGTATAAACCCGGCTTGGCGAAAACGTTCCCATGCCGCCTGTATTCAGGCCTTTATCACCGTCGAGGGCCCGTTTATGATCCTGAGAGCTGACCATCGGTGCAATGGTTTTTCCGTCTGTAAAAGCCAGAATGGTGACCTCCGGGCCGGTAATGAACTCCTCAATAACAACTTGCTTTCCCGAATCTCCAAACTGCCCCTTCTCCATGATATTGATGATGGCAGCTTCGGCTTCCTGTTTGTTTTGACAGATGATAACCCCCTTGCCCAGCGCCAGGCCGTCGGCCTTGACAACCAGGGGATATTTCCGGTTTTCAAGATATTTTTTAGCTTCTCCGCTGTCATCGAACAAGGCGTAATCTGCTGTCGGTATGCTATACTTTCTCATCAGGCCTTTTGAAAAAACCTTGCTGGATTCAATCAATGCCGCTTCCCTCGTCGGTCCGAAAACCCTGACCCCTGCATCTGCCATGGCATTCACCATGCCTTTTGCCAAAGGATCATCCGGGGCCACCATAACCAGATCAATCTTTTTCTCTATTGCGACATTGACCATGCCCTGAATATCAAGAGCATTCACCGGAAGACATTCGGCTATATCACCGATTCCGCCGTTGCCGGGTGCACAATACAGCTTTTTCACTCTGGGGCTTTGGGCCAGCTTCCAAACAATCGCATGTTCCCGTCCGCCTGATCCAACAACAAGTAAATTCATAGCTTTCTCCTTTATGACTGATACAACGCTCTGGATTACCTTATCTGATTTCCACCCTTCTGCCGTCAACCTTCAGTCTGCCTTCAGAAAACAGCCGGATCGCTTCGGGAAGGATGATCCATTCTCCCTGCTCCATGACCCTTCGCTGCAGGGTTTCGGGTGTATCGCCCTGACAGACCTCTACGGCTTTCTGCAGAATGATGGGGCCTGAATCATATTCAAGCTCGACAAAATGTACCGTAGCGCCGGTTACTTTCACACCATATTCAAGCGCGCTCTGATGGGGTTTTATGCCATAAAAGCCTTTTCCGCAGAAGGATGGAATTAAAGCAGGATGTACATTGATGATGGCATTTTTCCAGGCCTTCACAAACCCTTCTCCGAGTTGGCTTAAAAAGCCGGCCAAAACAACGAGATCCACCTGGTGGCCGCGCATATGACCGATAAGCGCCTGGTCGTATTCTTCTACCGTTTCGAAGCTTTTCCTGGAGACCACCGCTGAGGGG
Organism: Bacillota bacterium; assembly: GCA_023426765.1. Classification (GTDB taxonomy): domain Bacteria; phylum Bacillota; class Clostridia; order DSM-8532; family DSM-8532; genus JAAYJG01. The sequence goes on along the minus strand of JAEZBW010000470.1, from coordinate 4,881 downwards.
ATACCCCTGGAATTCGCTCGTTCCAGAGCATAGACCCCTTCTCGGCTGGCAACAACCGTTACAACCTGGCAGCCTTGAAGGGTACCATCATCAATCCTGTCTAAAATTGCCTGCAGGTTTGTTCCCCCGCCCGATACCATAACGCCGATTTTCAACATATCTTTATCTGTCCCTCGCCTGCTTCAATTTCTCCGATGCACCAGGCTTCTTCACCCAACTCGCGCAGCGCACCGGCAACATCTTCGGCAATGGCGGCGTCCACCGCAAGAACCATCCCGATACCCATGTTAAAGGTATTGTAAATATCCTTTTCGGAAATGTTCCCAAGCCTCTGCATCATCGTGAAGATGGGCGGAACCGTCCATGAGCCCTTATGAATGACGATACGCAAACCTTCACCGGGAAGGATCCTTGGAATGTTCTCAATAAAGCCGCCGCCAGTGATATGGGCAATGCCTTTCAGTTCGAATTTCTTCATCAGGCTTAAAATTGTTTTTACATAAACTTTTGTGGGACGCAGCAATACATCCCCCAACCGGCCATTCAATTCATCATGCCATTGGTTCAGGGCTTCGCTGTTCATCGGAAACAGCTTTCGAACCAGAGAAAAACCATTGCTGTGTACACCGGACGAGGCAATTCCAATCAGTTTATCCCCCGGTTTGATTTTGCTGCCGTCAATGATCTTGTCCCTGTCCACAATACCTACTGAAAACCCTGCCAGGTCATATTCATTCTCGGGATAAAACCCGGGCATTTCAGCGGTTTCTCCGCCGATTAACGCACATCCGGACATCTGGCAGCCTTCTGCAACACCCTTTACAATGCTCTCAATTTTTTCAGGATAATTTTTTCCCGTGGCAATATAGTCCAGAAAAAATAAAGGCTGTGCTCCACTGCAAACAATATCGTTCACACACATGGCAACACAGTCTATGCCTACCGTATCGTGCTTATCCATCTGGAAGGCCAGCTTCAGCTTCGTTCCGACACCGTCGGTACCCGACACCAGAACGGGTTTTTGGTAATTCATGCCCTCTAATGAGAACAATCCTCCAAAACCGCCGATACCTGCCAGAACTTCAGGGCGCATCGTCTTCTGGATATGCTTTTTCATCAGTTCCACCGCTTGATAGCCGGCATGCACGTCAACGCCCGCATCCTTATAATTTGCCATGTTTTCAACCTCCGTAAATTGATGTTTCAAATGTGTGCTTTCCCTGATAGTCAACGGACAGGAATGATCCGTCGGCATATATCAGGTGCTCTTCAAACCATTCAGCGTCTCTTGAAGACGTTTATCCTTTTCTTCAACGGCCTGTCTCATTTTTTCCTTATATGCATGCATTTTTTCCCTCAGATGCGGATGCCTGGCGCCCAGAATTTGAACGGCCAGCAGAGCGGCATTATCACTGCCGTCAATGGCGACGGTTGCAACGGGAATACCGGCTGGCATCTGCACGATGGATAACAATGAATCCAGACCGTCCATGGTGGATGACTTTATTGGAAGCCCTATTACCGGCAGAACCGTGAATGCCGCCAATACTCCTGGAAGATGCGCGGCTTTTCCTGCTGCGGCAATAATAGCCTCATAGCCCTTTTCTTCGGCTTCTCTGGCGAACTGCGCCGCCCTGTCGGGGGTTCTGTGTGCAGAGCAAACCATCACCGTTGTTTCAACGCCAAAATCCTTCAGAATTTTTATACAGTTTTCCAGAACCGGATAATCGGAATCGCTGCCCATGACAATGGCAACCTTTGGACAATTCAGCATGGGTATTCTCTTCTCCTATTCCATTGTAAATTTTCATATTGCAAAAAAACGATCCACTCGAAAGAGATATGCTTGCGTCATAAGACTTCAGGCACGATGCCTGTTGATTACAGATATATACTATAAAAAAGACCTTTCCTTGTCAACAAGAAAGGTGCACAGAAAATCGACTGATGAACCAATGTGTTTCAGAGATAATTTACAGTAGGCAATTGTATTGTTCATATTTTTAGTAACACTAACAATCTGCTATGAGTGAAGCTGTTACTCTTTGAAGAGTTAAAAGTGCAATCATGAGCGTATGCGAATGTCATCCTGAGTGTAACGAAGGATCTAACCCGGAAGAGATCCTTCGCTTCGCTCAGGATGACAGCTTAGCTTTTTTTCATTGTGGCAGTCAGCGCTTTGGAATTCCGAATGCAGCGAAGAACCTTACTCGGATGCAGGGTAAACGTCATATTTGTGAACGAACCCGCAGGGATAATAGGAGCTTTTTGCTTTGCGCAGTCCTTCTTTCCCCATATCCTCTTCACGGTTAATGTATTTCGTTCCGGCGAAGGTTCTTGCAACAAACTCCCTGTTGATGAGGGTATAAATGCCATGAATTTCAGTATTGCCTTTTTCAATATGAACCACAGCAGTATCCTCATTCACCATTTCACCGATGGTGAACGCTTCAAACCGGCCATTCACCTTGATGAGCGCTCCTTTCAATCCGGGTATTTCATCCCAGTGATTCAGAAGCTGTGAACAGGCCCATTTTTCACACTCTTCAGGAACATGGCAGTCACAGGCATCATTGTTTTGGCACCATTCGTCAAATATCCTTTCACATTCGGGAGCCAGATCACGGCTGAGTTCAACATATTCAAAGCTGCCGTACTCCCTCAGGAATTTGTTAATATGGTTGCGTTTAGCGCTTAATCTTTTCCCGGCAAGAGTTATCAGGCTCTCGGTTTCATAAATATAGTCCGCGTTGGCTTCATTTTTCACCAGCTCAAGCTTTTGGCCCAAATACTGCTGAAGCAGGGGAACCTTACTTTCTTCCACACGTCCGAATTTAAACCTCCAGCCCTTATTATCAAAATATTCCTTCAATTCGCTAACCGCCTTTAGAAAGGCTTTTGGTTCAAACTCACCAACTGGCACTGGAACAAAGGCAAAAGGTTTTGACATTCTGGAGTTGGATATTATGCATAACATGTTGTCGATCACGCTGAAAACAGTGTTGTAGTTCTTCCTCCACATAAACATATTGGCAAAACTCATCTCGGAGGCCTGAGACTGAACGTTGCTATAAGCTTTCCGAAAAATTTCCTGGTCGGAAAGCTGGATTTCTTTCCATTGCATAAAAAACTGCTCCTTAATTATCCTGTATTGTTGTTAATCTCCGAAGCTGACACCCATATCTCTTGCGATGCCTGCAACCTCACCATCGGGAGAAACCAGCCGAATCCTGCCTGTTGTCTCCTGCAGCGGGATGGATTTGATTGTTTGGTGATCCATGCAAACCATTCTGTTCACTTCACCATTATGGATCATTTTAACAGCACCGGCACCGAAACGGGTGGCTAACATTCTGTCATACGGAGATGGATCCCCTCCTCGCTGCAGATAGCCGAGAACGGTGATACGTGTTTCTATGGAAGTCAGACTCTCCAATTCCTTAGCCAGGAAGTTGCTGGTGCCACCCTGGAAAGTAAAGTCCCCCATTATTTCTTCATAGCTTTCTTCACTGGAACCCACAGGCTTAGCCCCTTCGGCAGCGACAATGATGCTGAAGCCTTTTCCTGCGTTTCTTCTCTCCAGGATGGCTCGGGCCACCTTATGGATGTTATACGGGATCTCCGGGATCAGGATTACGTCTGCGCCGCCTGCAATGCCGGATTCAAGCGCAACCCATCCGGACGCCCTTCCCATCACCTCCAGAATCATCACCCGATGGTGCGCCTCTGCAGTGGAATGAAGCTTGTCAATGGCCTGTGTTGCGGTATTTACTGCTGTCATGAAGCCAAAGGTGATATCTGTTCCGTAAACATCATTTTCAATCGCTTTGGGGATTGCGACGACAGGAACCCCTTTTTCGGCAAGTATGCCGGCATAACGGATGGTTGTATCGCCCCCGATCACCACAAGGCAGTCGATAGCATGCATAGCGATATTTTCTTTAATTCTTTCGCTCATATCCCTTACAGTTTTGGTTCCATCCCTGTCAAAGGGAACACTGAACGGATTAAATCGGTTTGTCGTGCCCAGAATTGTCCCGCCTTTATCCAGAATACCGGACACATCTGCCAGTTCCATCCGTCTGAACCTGTTTTCCACCAGACCGCGATAACCATCGCGAAATCCGATCACATCGTACTCATAATTGTTGATAGCCGATTTAACGACCGCCCGAACCGCCGCATTCAACCCCGGGCAGTCCCCGCCGCTGGTTAAAACGCCGATACGTTTACTCTTCATCTTTATAACCTCCCCATTGGGTCAAAACCCTGCGTTTTAAAAAGGATCCTCCGACTCGTATCCAATTAATCTGATACCACCTGCAGAACTGTTTAAACCTTATCATTTCCTGTGCGAAAATTCAATGAGTGCTTTTACTAAAACTGAAAAAGCACAAAACCTCTTTGCTGTACAGATGTGCCAGATAACCGTCCGTCACCCGGATTACCCGCAACCTCTCCGGGGGTTGAAACCTTTTCCTCAAACAACCCATGTTTTCAGGGCTGCCTGAGAAAGCCCTGCAGTTGAAAATCGCAGAAAGCCTTTTGCCGGAAGAACTCATAGGTTAAAACAGCTACCGAATTTGCCAGGTTCAGAGAGCGGATGGCAGGACGCATGGGAATACGGATACAGAAGGGATAATTTTCACGCAGTAAATCCTCCGGCAGCCCTTTTGTCTCTTTTCCGAAAACAAAAAAACATTCATCCGGAAAGGATACCTCAGAATAAATATGCCCGGCTTTCGTCGTTACATTGTTAAGCCCGGTCTAACTTGGCGGTAAATTTTTCTTTACTTTGACATTTCCATTATATAAAATGGGTAAGAAAAAAGGAAGCTGTAACAAAAAAATACAGATCAGCTTCCTAAAAAATTTTTCGCG
>JAEZBW010000452.1 GCA_023426765.1 Bacillota bacterium | reverse complement strand
ACCCATGCGACCGTCGGCAAAAACGTCACATTAAAGACCACCACAGTTGAGATTCCCGCAGTGATCATCAAGGTTGAAGAATAGGAGTGGTTCGGGTGAAGTTTTTAAAGGAAAGCCTGGTCTACCGGATGCTTTACAGGCTGTTCATCATCTATCAGGACAGCGGTTTGAAAAAGCTTTTGGGCTTTCTGACCGAGGCCTGCCGCAACAGCCTTCCAGGTGAATGGGTGAAAAATATCATGGCTCGCGAAAGCGCCTTTCATAACTCCCGGGTTTTCAGTTTCCTTGCAGGGATCGTAAAGGTGTTGGATCGATGGCTTGTGAAGCTTTCGAAATCGATTGAAAGCTGGTCTGAAACCAGTCTTGCCGTGAAGGCCTTCCGGACGGCGGCAAAAGCTTCGAAACAAAAGCTGTTTGCACTTGCTTTCCCGGTTTTCGGGATAGGTTACCTTGCCGGCAGAATCCTTCAGAATAAGCTGATGATCCGGGATGTATTTTTGCTGGGGCTTCTGTTTATCTTTGCAGGGGTAGCCCTGATAGACCCGGAGAAAAGAAAAGCCATGTGGAAGAACAGCCTGGCATACCGGCTGTATATCATAATATTGGAATAAGGTGCAGTGATGAATAAAGTAAAATGGATGCTCCTTTTTGCAGCAATACTGCTGTTGGGTGTTCTGGCCTCTGCGCTGAGCGTTGTGCCGCTGCTGGCTGTTATAACGCTTGCCGTCGCCGCTGCCATCCTGTTGATGGATTATGAAAAGGCAACCCTGGTAGTAGCGCTGTATACCGCTTTTGAATTTTTATTGCGTTCGATCCTGGGACGGCCGATTTCCCAATTATTTTCCCTTTTTGGAAAGAATGCATATTTTGACTTTATAGCGGCGAAATCAGTTTCCTCCCTGGCGATTTCCTCCTATTGGGATGAACTGGCCATGCTCGCATGCTTCGGGATTTGGTTTTATAAATGGCTTAGGCATCGTCAGGAAAAGCCATTGAGGAAAACTCCTCTGGATGTTTCGTTGATACTTTTTATGGCGGTGGGGCTGGTGCTTTTGTTTGCGGCGGCACCCGACATGACAATCGGTATTGAAGGACTTCGGGTTGTTATCCAGTATATGCTGTGGTTCTTTGTTGTTACGCAGCTGCTGAAAAGTCCGGAGGGTGCAAAAAGGCTTTTAAACATTCTCGTGCTTTCAGGGTTACTGGTAGGCCTGTATGGGGTTTACCAGTTTGTGATCGCCGTAAATGTACCGGCTCATTGGACCGATTTAAAGGAAGGGTATGTGCGTACCCGTGTGTTTTCCATCTTTACAACCCCGAATATGCTTGCCGGTTATCTGACCCTGCTGGTCCCCATCACAGTGGGACTGTTCATCGCGGATAAGAGTAAACCCCGGAAGGTTTACTATGCTGCTGCCATTGCGATCATGGGTATGTGTCTTTTGTTTACCATGGCCCGTCAGGGATGGATTGCCTGCTGTGTCTCTATGATCGTGTATGTATGGTTTAAAAACAAGAAGCTTCTTCTGCCGGCTGTGCTGGGGATAGCGGCATTATTTGTCTTTTGCATGTTCTTTGTGCCGTCGGTGTCCAGCCGCATTCTGTATTTGCTTTCTCCGGATTATATTGCATCCAGCATGAAGGGCGGCAGAGTATTGCGCTGGACACAGGCCCTGGAGCTTTTCAAAATGAATTTTTGGACCGGAATGGGGCTTGGGCAGTATGGCGGTTCGGTGGCTTTAAGCCACAAACTGAACAATAGTGTATCTTTGGACAATTACTATCTGAAAACAGCCGTTGAAATGGGGATATTCGGATTTACAGCGCTGCTGATGCTGATATACAGCTTAATTGCCTGGTGTTCCCGGGCTGTGGCCAAAATACAGGATCACATGCAGAAGGAGTGGACTATCGGTATTTTATCAGGGCTTGTCGGCGTAATTTTATTCAATTTCACCGAGAACATGCTCGAGATCCCCCTGATATCTTCTTACTTCTGGATGGCTGCGGGCATCGTGATGTTCCTGGCCTACGGCCAGCACGAAGTTAACCGAAATTTACCACGGGGACAGGTTCCCTGGTAAATTTGCCATGGGGACAGGTTCCCTGGTAAAAAGTTTACCGAAGATAAGGCTCAGATATTTGGCTGCAACAAACACAGTGGTGTCAGGAAGCCTTAAATACCACAACTGCTTGATAAACGATAAAGGGGAAGTTCGTTGCAGCTTCCCCTTTATTTCAGGTTTTGAAGAAAGTTAAGGGTAACATAAGATTTGCCAAGGAACCTGTCCCCATGGTAAATGGTCATTTTAAGAAAGACAGGGTCAGATCCATCGCTTCACGAACCTTCTCTTCCAGCGAGGGCTTTTTGTTCATCAGCTCAAGGCTGATTTTATCTGCGTTCTGCCAAACCCCGCGGGTTTTCTGCAGCAAGTCATCCATTGAAAATTTATCATTCCACGGAACAAAGGGTTGTTGAATGGATTCCATAAAATAGTCTATTTTAGGTTCATAGGCAAGCCCGACCATCGGGATGCCCAGATTCAGCGCATAAATCAGCGAATGCAGCCGCATGCCGATCACCATCGAGATATTGCCCAGAATGGAAAGCGTCTCATCCACCGTATACCGTTTGGTCAGCGCATAGCCCTTATGCTTCATATTCATCAGCACCCTCTTCGCATATCGGACATCCTCGGGATGCTGCATGGCAATAAACACCGGGATTGCATCGAAGTCTGTAACGATTCTGTCGGCATAGGCTGCCAGAATTTTTTCGGAATGCTTCACTTTTTTCCATCGGCGCAGACACAACGCAAAAAGTTTCTTTCCGTTGGGTACTCCGGCACTTTTCAGGATATCCGCACCGGCCTGCGGGTCGCAGGGCTTCAGGATCAAAGCCGGATCTGCCGTCACGCGGGTGATGGGTTTGGTAACCCCCAGTGACTTCAGTTCTTCAAAAGCGTTCGGATCCCGCAGGGTGATCGCATCCAGACGGTTTAAAATCCTTGATGCAGCCTTACGGTTCTTTTTCTTCGTCAGCGGGCCAAGACCATTGGCCAGAAGCACCACATGAGCCTCCTTTTTTACGGCCAGGTGAAGCATGTAAAGGTAATACCACAACGAACGGCTGCTGGTATCGTCCTGAATCAGGGTGCCGCCGCCGGCGATAAACACCCGTGTGCCAGCCAGCAGTGCAGGAATTTGAAAAAGGTTGAAGCGATGAATGGACTGCACCCGGTACAGGCTGCGTGTTTCAGAAGGGTCGTTTGACAGGACCACCGTGGAGAGGTCTTTATGGTTTGCCTGAAGATGATCGATGAAGGACTTCAGGATTGCGTCATCCCCACTGTTACGGTAGCCATAATAGCCCAGAATCACAATGTCATGTGTTTTCCCGTCCTTCAGATATTGGGTTTCCCTGGTAAGAATGGTGCGGTAGATATTCAGCTGCGTTTGGGTCATGGAATTCAGTGAAAAATGATCTCTGGCAGTTTCAAAAAGCTTGTCACCAATCTCTTTCCGGTGATCCGGATCCTTCAGCAGCGTGATCAGATGACCAGCCAATGCATCACTGTCGCCGGGGGTAAAAAGATAACCGTTTTTACCCTGAACAAAAAGATCCTCAAGGCCGCCCACCCGGCTGGATACGGTGGCTTTTTTCATCCGGGCGCCTTCCAGAATGGCATAGGGAAAGCTTTCACTGTAGGATGCGAGCACATTGATATCAATGACATCCAGAAAAGTAAAGGGCTCTTCGACCATACCCAGAAAGGTTACATTTTTTCGGATGCCCAGCTGCTCCGCGCGTTTTTCGAGAGAGGGCCTTAAATCGTCGCCACCGCCGGCAATCAGAAATTTGGCATTCGGGAATGCCCGAACCACCTTTGCGGCTGCATCGATGAACACCGTATGGCCTTTTACGGGATGGAGACGGGCAAGAATACCTACCGAAACGTCGCCGGGCTTCAGATCCAGGCCATATTTCCTGCAGAATTCGTCCCGCGGCATCAGAGGGATGGAATCATCAAAAGGGATCCCGTTGTATACGGGCTGAATGCGATCGGCCGGAAAGCCGCGCTTAATCAGCATATCCTTGAAGTTCAGCGAAACAGCGATATAGTAATCCACCAGCCGTAAAG
>JAEZBW010000429.1 GCA_023426765.1 Bacillota bacterium | reverse complement strand
CCGGTGACACCGCTGCCATCCAGGCTGCCAACGAGAACAAGGATGGAGATATCCTGTTCGGTCTGAACGAGACCCGCTGGAGTCAGGTTGTAGATGGTATTTATGAAAATCTGAAGCTTGTCCAGTGGACCCCTTCCTGGGCCAGTGAGGTTGGCGAATACGCCTATCCTGGCGCTGCTTATGGTCTGGTTATTCAGAACGTTCTGATGCTGTACCGTAACGACGAGCTCGGCACCAACGGCAAGGAGCTGAAATTCCAGCATTGGGCCGACATCGTTAACTCCGGTTATAAATGGTATCGCCAGAATAAGGTCGGAGGCACCACCAATGCCAATATCAATTCCGCAATGCTGTATCCTTTCGCCGATCCTGCTTCGAAAGCCGGCGGCATCTCTATTGAGGGCTGGAAAACTCTGTGGAAATACTGTGCAAACGGTGTATACTCCTCCGATGATGCCTACAAATACGGCTTCGATCCACTGAACAAGGGTGACGTTGCTGTTTCCACCTTCTACTCTTCTTCTCTGTATGGGAAGGTTGATGCTGCTGCTGAAGGCTCCGAAAAACCGCTTCGGGGTACATTAAATCCTGAAAACTGGGCACTGGTTGATATTGAAGATGGTACCTACTACATCGCAGAATATATAGGCATTCTTGATAAGGCAGGCCGGACGGCAGAACAGACTGAAGCGGTTCTGGCATTCGCCGAATGGTTTGGATCCGCCGAAGTACAGGCTGCCTGGGGTGAAGAGTTCGACTCTTATCCCTGCAACGCTGCTGCTGCTGCAATCCTCTACCCGGATGGCATCCCTGGAATTTACAAGATCAAGAACTTCGCGCTGAGTAAAGTTGAAGGCACCGACATGACCTATGCTGATTATGTTGCAGCCCATTCCAGCGAGTGGACGAACATTATGACGAATCTAGGCTTCTACTGGGCTGATGCGAATGCTGCTGTTGCAGAGCCTGACTGGAACAACCTTGATTGGGTAACGCTAACACAGTCTAAGTAGTAAACAGTATTTGCCTGGCTTTGCGCCAGATTCTGATGGCGAGCCTTAACAGCTCGCCATCAGCATATTACCCCATATTTCGCAACCGTAATTGGAGGACTCTTCTATGATTCGGATCAATGATATTGTGGTGAAGTTCGGTGACTTCACTGCCCTGCAAAAAATAAACGTGCATGTGAAAGAGGGCGAGTTCTTTACCTTCCTTGGCCCTTCCGGCTGCGGCAAGACTACCACCCTTCGGACAATCACCGGTTTCATTGAACCGTCTGAGGGTACAATAACGGTTAAGGAACGCGATATTACACACGTCCCCATTGAGGATCGCAACATCGGCATCGTGTTCCAGAGTTACGCTCTATTCCCTACGATGACGGTATATGACAACATTGCTTTTGGCCTGAAGGTCAAGAAGATCAACCGAAAAGAAATTGATCAAATGGTTCGCACCATTGCAAAAAAGGTGGATCTTTCCGATGACCAGTTGAAAAGGGCTGTTTCCGAACTCTCCGGCGGCCAGCAGCAGCGTGTAGCCATCGCCCGGGCGTTGGTTACAGGCCCGGCCATCATCTGTATGGATGAACCGCTTTCAAACCTGGATGCCAAGCTTCGGGTACAGCTGAGAAATGAGCTGAAAAAGATGCAGAAGGACTTTGGGATCACGACCATCTATGTTACCCACGACCAGGAGGAAGCCCTGACGCTGTCCGACCGCATCGCAGTGTTCAACAAGGGTATCATTGAGCAGATCGGCACACCCAATGAGGTTTATAATCATTCCGAAACCGAGTTCGTTTGCAACTTCATCGGCGATATCAACCGTCTAAGCGAGGAGGTTGTCAGGAAGATGGCCATGAATGGCGCGCAGGTGGATCCAGACAAGCACAACTACATCCGCCTGGAGCGAATCCATGTCAATAACCAGCCTTCCGAGGGAGATCTCGTGCTGGATGCCAGGGTGGAAAGCCGCGAATATTATGGCTTGTATATCAAATATTACCTTGATCTCGGATGCCAGACCGTAAAGGTCATCGAGAGGAATGATGGTGTGAATATCTATGAACCGGGACAGATGGTCAGGGTCGTGATGAATCCGCGTGATATCATGGCCTATCCTGCGAAAGCTGAAACAGAGGTGATATCATGAAGAAGGATCTTCTGAATAAACGTTCGCTGAGTTCGATCTTTTTCAACACCTTTGGTATCGCCCTTTTTGCCTATTTGTTTCTGGGCTTTATGGTGATGCCATGTATCAATACGCTGACCAGTATTTTCAATTCAACCAACGCGGCCGGTGAACGTGACCCGTTTGCGGTTATAAGGTTCTTCTTTGCCGGTAATATGATGGGCTATGTTTTAAACTCTCTGAAGCTCGCCGTCTTCCTGACCATCACAGTCAATATCGTTGGTGTGTCCATCGTGCTTCTGACAGAATATTTTGACATAAAAGGCGCGAAAATTCTTCGCATGGGCTATATGACGACGCTCATCTATTCCGGTGTAGCTTTGGTTACGGGTTATTTGTTTCTCTATGACGCTGACGGCATTCTCACGTCGGCGCTGGTAAAAAGCTTCCCTAACATGAACCCCAATTGGTTCTCCGGTTATAATGCAGTCCTCTTCACGATGACCTTTGCCTGTACGAGCAATCATGCGCTGTTTTTACGCAATGCCATTCGCGGTATCGATTACAATACCGTTGAGGCTGCACGAAACATGGGCGCCAAGCCATTTAAAGTCTTGTGGCGGGTTGTTTTCCCAACCCTGGCCCCGACCATGTTCTCATTAACCGTTATGACCTTCGTTACAGGTCTTTGCGCCATGTCTGCACCGCTTCTTCTGGGTTATGACTCGATTAATCCTGAAATCGTACGCCTGGCAGGTTCTTCGATCGCCGACGAGGCCTTCCCGCAGGCAAGAGCTGCTCTGCTGTCAATCATTCTGGCGATTTTTACTATCATCTTGCTGTCAGTTCTGTCTGCTTACGAGCGCAAGGGGCATTATCTGTCCGTTTCCAAAACCAAGGCGAAGCTTCAGAAGCAGAAGATCACGAACCCGGTGGCGAATGTCCTGGCACACATCTATTCCTATGTGTTGTTCATCATTTACATGATCCCGGTCGTGATGATTATCCTGTTCTCGTTCCAGAATTACGGTGCCATCCGCATGAAGAAGCTCGACCTTGGAAACTGGACGCTGATAAATTTTTTCGGCTCGGCAGATTATCAATACCTGACTTCACGCGGTACTTACAAAACGCGCGAGGGTTCCATTTCCGGCCTGTTTTCCAATGATGCAACCCTTGGGGGAATCAAGATCAGCTTTCTTTTGTCCGTCATCGCAGCTGCACTGGCTTGCGTCATCGTGGTCATCGTTTGCAATTATATTTTCAAGAACCGGAACAAAAAAATCAGCGCTGTTTTGGAATATTGCCTGTTGTTCCCCTGGCTGCTGCCGACCATCCTGATTTGCTATTCATACCGCATTTTCTTCAATAGCGATACTGTATGGTATGTGGGCAACACAAACCTGTATTACGCTGAAAATGTACGAATCCTGATTATTTTGGCCTATACGGTGGTGAAGCTGCCGTTCTCGCTGCGAATGATTAAGGCTGCCTTTTATGCCATCGATGAAGAGCTTGAGGACGCGGCACGCAACCTTGGCTCCAGCGGACTGAAGACCTTCCTGAAGGTGAAGCTGCCCATCATTTTACCCAGTGTACTGGCTGTCTTTGCACTGAATTTCAACGCGCTGTTTACCGAGTATGATATGTCTGCGACATTTGCCAGTTCCTATGGTACGAGCTATGCGATGGTCATTCAGGCCATGACCAGGGAGGAGGGCCTGTACGGTTATAATGTCAATGCCTCCGGACGCCGATGCGCTTCCACGGTATTTATTATGATCGTTTCCGGTATCATCCTCTATCTTGTTTATGGGGTAGGCGCACGCGACCTGAGCGAACGCCTCGCAGCAAAGGATAAACGTAAGATACGCTGGCAGAAATTACGTGCGCGCTTTCAAAGAGAGGCCATTAAAGGAAACCCCGTCACTTGATTAAGTCGCTAAGTATTCGAAGTTGAAAGCCTTCTTCAATCTGAAAAACGAATAAACCGGTCATACCAGGCAATGAAAAACAGCCTTCCTCTGGAGGGCTGTTTTTTCAATTAAAGAAATAGTATAACGAGGCCTGAATGTCCTCCACCTATGTAGGTAGCGGGACCGATAAGGAAGAATAACAAAATAAGCAAATGCATTCTTTCATATATTTCAGTTACCATATAAGGTTGCAGGTGGATGACTTATTAAACTTACAATTTCATTAGCCGGCATAGGTTTATAAAAGTAATAACCTTGAATCATATCACAGCCGTTATCTTTTAAATACATGAATTGTTCTTCTGTTTCAACACCTTCTGCCAGTACTTCGATATTTAAATTTTTTGCGATTTGAATAATGCTCTTTATAATTGCTTTGTCCTTTTTGGATGGGGAAGTGATACCACGGACAAAGTCTATATCAATTTTTAACAGGTCAATTGGGAAGGTTCTAAGTCTGTTAAATGATGAATATCCCTTACCAAAATCATCAATGGATATGGATATTCCAAGGTTTCTGATCTCGATTAACCGTTGTAAAATATTAGGGTCTTCATTAAAGGCAATGGATTCGGTAATTTCAATCTGTATATCTTTCGCATTGGTTTCTGTATCGAGCAATACTTTGCGAATCTTCTCAGTAATATTGTTATCTTTTAATTGCTCAATTGACAGATTTATTGAGAGGGAGATATCTTTATCATAGCATTTCTTGAACGATTTAAAGTGTTCACACGCCGTTTTAATAGTCCATAGTCCAATCTGCCTGATGAGACCTGTTTGCTCTGCCATTGGTATAAAGATATTCGGAGAAATCAGCCCATATTCGTTATTTTTCCAACGTAAAAGTGCTTCGAACCCTATTATTTCCTGGGTTTCCGCCCTGATTTGAGGTTGATAATTCAGATATAATTCATTTCTGTCGAGCGCTCTGTACAAGCTGTTTGTTAATTTTATTTTTGTTATGGTATCATCTTTAAGGGTTGGTGAACAATAAATACATTGGTTCTTTCCGCCGGTTTTTGCCTGATACATCGCAATATCAGCGTTTTTTATCAGTGTTTCAGAATTTTCGCCATCAACCGGATATACTGCAACACCGGCACTGGCCGTTATAAAATATTCAATATCCTTCACCAATATCGATTTATCGAAGACATCCACAATTCTGCCTGTGACTTTTTTTAGCTCATCAGAGCTTTTTATGTTTGTAATCATTAACTCAAACTTCGCACATATAAAATAGCCTTGGAACCTTGAAAAATCAATACTTTCAGAAAAAAAGTATGGCAGAAACTCCGATAATGTGGTATAATATTTTTTGACAGAAAAACATTCATATCCCATTAACGGAGGTATCTGCTATGAATATTGTATCACAAACCCATCCTGATGAAAAGACATTCAATGATTCCGTGCGCAATTTTATGAAGAAATTCAAGTTCGGTCAAGCGCTTTTCCACGCCAATGCCTACAAGGTAAAAGGGATACCAGTCACAGATGTCTTCCGCTATCTTTTCCAGTTGGTTTTTACGCACCGCAGCATGTACATGAACTTGTTAAAAATGAAGGAACGAGCTGAATTTATGAAGGATGTAGCATACCGTTTCCTTAATTCTCTTTTCATCAACTGGCAGAGGTTTATTACAGAAATATCATTTGCCGTCATTAACGAACACATCACACCCTTAACAGCAGAAGGTCGCAGGAACGTGTTCATCGTTGATGATACATTTTATGGCAGGGAAAGAAGCAAACGGGTTGAGATGCTAACCACAGTCCATGACCACACTGACGGCAGATACAAAAAGGGCTTCAGACTACTGACTCTCGGCTGGTCGGACGGTTCAACATTCATCCCGGTCAACTTCGCGCTATTGACTTCCGAAAACGAAAAAAAACACATATGCGAGATGAAAAATGGACTCCGTAAGAACACCAACGGATATAAACGAAGACTCCAGGCAAAAACCAAAGCGCCGGAGGTATTGCTGCAATTACTGGATGAAGCTGTAGCCAAGGGGTTCCCGGCGGAACATATTCTGTTTGACTCATGGTTCTCGGCCCCCTCCGCTCTTATTGCTATTTCAAAAAGATCGCTCCACGTCGTTGCAAGAGTCAAGAACACCTCGAAAGTACATTACCAGTACAAAGGCGACTCTGTCACTCTTTCGAGCATCTACAAAGCAAATAAGAAGCGGCGCGGCCGGTCGCGCTACCTGCTTTCTGTCACGGCTGCCATACACAACACGGAGGGCGAAACTATGGATGTAAGGATCGTGTTCGTTCGCGACCGAAATAATCGAAAGAAATGGATTGCCATCCTTTCCACGGATCTGGAGCTTTCTGAGGAAGAAATTATCCGTACATATGGAAAACGGTGGGATATCGAGGTCTTTTTTAAGATGTGCAAATCCTATCTCAGACTGTCAAAGGAGTTTCAAGGCCTTTCCTACGATCTGATGGTGGCTCATACAGCCATCGTCTTTAGCCGATATATCTTGCTGGCTGTTGAGAACCGCAACGCCACCGATCAGAGGACACTCGGTGAAATGTTCTTTTTCTTTGTCGATGAAGCTCAAGACATTCAATTTTTCGATGTGCTGCAAATGTTACTCAAACTACTGGCTAAGGCACTTGAGGACTTTCTACATCTTACAAAGGCTGAAATAAACGCTTTCCTGGACCGATTCATCGCGACGCTGCCCAAGTATATTCTTGACAGGTTGCGTGTCCCGGAAATAGCCTAACCGATATTGATTTATTTGGTTTCCAAGGTTCATTACCATTTATTTACTGCGAAGTTTGAGTCATTAATAAAAACTCATCTCCACCGAATCGAGCAATGGTATCCTCATCTCTTAAACAGGAAGACAGGCGGGTGGCAATCATCTTTAATACAGAATCGCCTGTTGGGTGTCCCATGGTATCGTTGATGGACTTAAATGAATCCAAATCAAGAAATACAATCCCTAACATGGAGGCATTTCTTTTCGCTGCACAGATTGATTTATTCAGTTGTTCCACAAACATATCTTTATTATGAAGTCCTGTTAAGGAATCATAATAGGCCATTTGATATAATTTCTTTTCAGAAATTTCCAAAATACTCCTTTGAGCATTGATTTCTTTTATGTTTTCAGATGTTTTCTTCTTATACATCGCTATGAGCGCTATCATTAAAAACGTTACCAAATGAGAAATAGTCCCTGGTAAGGGTGTTAAGGATTTACTTTGAATGATAGAATTTAAAGAGGATAAAAGACTGGCACCATTAAGCAGAACAGATGCTATTAATCCGGCTTTATCTTCCTTAATGATCATGTATATTGATAAAAACATTTGAAGCTACGTGATTAATCCGGGCAGTGTATTCCGTTCTAAAAATCCTAATGGGCTGCTTACATCATCTGAGAGTGTTAAACGTATCTGCAGGATAGAAAGAAATATATATAAAATTACAATGACTACGACAGGTATAAAGCTCTTTTTTTTACGGATGGGTTGGAAGAAAAAAAGCCATATTTTATAATGGTGCGATAGATCACAACAATGGGTATCAGGAAAATAATAGGAGCAATTTGAGGAATATCAATAAGAAGTACATCGGTAAATGAAGCGAGTGCTAAAGTAGCAAGAAAAGACCAAAAAATATACCGTGATTGCATCTTTACATTGTTATCCGATGATTTTTTGCCCCATCTCAGCAGCATCACCAGCCCAAAGGTAATATAACCGATATAGTAAACATAGAAAAAATAATCCCAAAAATTATTTTGGGCTATGTTGACCCAGCCAAATTGTGTATGCTGTAAGTTATAGGGGTTTCTATTCAGACCGGATGGGATGCCAAAAGCGAGGATACAGACAGCAGCAGGCAAATACAGTAAGAAGCGGGACCACCATTTTTTCAGTGAAGCTTCATGATCGGTGACAATTAATATAAAATGCAGGATAATTGCATAAGCTGTTCCCCAGCCAAATGATGCAAAACGCCGCCAGAACAAGCATGATATAATATCCGGCGCATTCATTCCAAAGGCTAAGCCAAGAGACCAAGCATTAACAGCGACAATTAAGGCAAAAAAGATCTTGTTAACAGGAGCTTTACGATTATATTGTAACACCAATATTCCAATGGCCATTGATATTACGCACACCGAAATAAAGAGTACAAGCAAAAGCGATGAATACATTCTCTTTGTCTCCCCACTCAGCTAATAATTGTGTATCGGTATTTTGTTCTAGAATATATTTACCCTTCTTTAGTAAGTAGTCACAGAAAAAATGGGTTAGTTTGCCCATAACACCACATCCAAGAAAAATGTGCCGGTAAACAGAGGTTAAATGTAGATACCAAACCTGGAACTCATCTGGATTATTGTACCAGCGACCAGGATAACTTTCCAAATACCAACCTAAAATAAAAATGGTAAATATATAAAATATTCACTAAATGACAATACTTGAAGCGGTTAAAAAAAAGCCAGAATCAATCATCTGGCTTGTTTCATGCAAAAGGTGCTGAATGATGGAAATTATATACCTTTTAATAGAATTTTTTACTGCCCATGGTCTCCTGAACCAACCTCAGGGCTTCACCGAAGCGCTGGAAGTGAACGACCTCGCGTTCCCGTAAGAATCGAAGCGGATCCTTCACATCCGGGTCGTCCGCCAGTTGGAGCAGATACTCATAAGTCGCGCGAGCCTTTTGCTCTGCAGCCATGTCTTCATGCAGATCGGCTATCACATCTCCCTTGGATTGTAAATAAGCAGCCGTAAAAGGAACACCCGATGCATTCACAGGATAGACGGCTCTGTCATGATCTGAATAATAAGCGCCAAGACCGGCCTTTTCAATCACATCCACCGGAACATCCTTGGTCAGCTGGTGTACCATGGTACCTATCATCTCAAGATGTGCCATTTCTTCGGTTCCTATATCATTCAGTACAGCCTGCGTTTCCTTTGTCGGCATATGAAAACGCTGGCTGAGGTATCGCAGCGAAGCCGCCAGTTCACCGTCCGGTCCGCCGTATTGTGTGATGATATATTTTGCCATTCTGGGGTCGGGTTTACGAATCATAACGGGATATTCAAGCTTTTTGTCATAATACCACATACCTTACGCCTCCTTTGCCCAGGGCCACGGCGTGTCAATCCACTGCCAGCAGTTCGGGTTCGGCAGATGTCTCTGGCACAGCGGGCCATATTTTTCCTCATACATCTTTCGTAATTTTTCGGATTCATGCCAACAGGTCCGGAAATCATGCAGTGCGTTGGCATCAGATGGATGTGTATCTAAAAACAAACCTAAATCGATCATGCAAAAATCATAAGCCATAATTTGTTCCAACAATTTTTGGCGTTCATCCATGATCATCACTCCTTTCATACTATTTGGACGGATAAGGTCTGTACAGTTCAGGGAATACGGTTCCTTTATGGAGTGCTTCCATCGCTGGCAGTATCCCCACATAGATCTGATATGGTACATAAGCTTGTGCCAATTGCGGATTGTCCGGCATAAAGGGGATTCCGACGGCTGTCCCCGAGCAGCTGTTTCCCGCAAAAATGACTGCTGCGTCTACAGCTTCCTTATTCTTCATAAAAACACCTTTCCTGTTATAAAATCATAGTACATCCTATGAAATTAACATAAAAAGGTGACGTAATAACAACAGAACGATGTGTAAGATTTGCTTCTGTTATAATAGTCAATAAAAAACCCGGCTGATAAGGCATTATCATACAGCCGGGCTTTTAGCATACGATAGAAAACGATATAGGAGTGAGTTGATGCTTGGAAAAGACTTTTATCAAATGCTCTCTCAACGTTCGCATTTTAGCGCACAATTCGCGCAAGCGCTCATTGAATTATGAAGGGCTTCCAGCTTCCGGGCTGGCATCAAATTTCCATATTCATGACTTTTCGAACTTCACCAAGGGTAAGTTCTGCAACCTCACGGGCTTTTTGAATGCCACTGCGCAAAACATTGCGTACATAACCCATGTCGGACTCCAATTCTTTCCGTCTTTGCCGGATGGGGCGCAGGTATTCGTTCAGCGTTTCGGTTAACATTTTTTTCAACTGGCCTGCTCCGCCTTCTCCAATCCTATCGGCGATAACCTCCGGTGCTTCTCCGGTTGCCAGAGAAATTAACAGCAGCAGGTTTGATACTTCTGGTCTGCCGACCGGATCGTAAGTAATCTGCCGGATGGAGTCGGTTTTCGCCTTTTTAATCAGGCTTGCGGTTTCATCTTCAGTCGCGCTGAGCATGACGGCATTATTGCGGCTCTTGCTCATTTTCTGTGAACCATCAAGGCCGAGAATAATCGGCGCTTTGCTTAACAAGGCCTGAGGCTCGGGAAAAACAGGCTTGTTCCCTGCAAATTTGCTGTTGAACCTGCGGGAGATGGTGCGCGTCATTTCCAGGTGAGGCAGCTGATCCTTGCCAACAGGAACAACATTGGCCTTGCAGAAAAGAATATCTGCTGCCTGATGCACCGGATAAACATACATTCCGGCATTGATTTGCTTCTGACCGGAGGCCTGTATTTCCTCCTTGACCGTTGGGTTTCTGTCCAGCTCGGCATTGGTGACCAGTGTCAGAAAAGGAACCAGCAGTTGGTTCAGTTCGGGCACATGGCTATGGGGAAAGATAAAGGTTTTTCCGTCGTCCGGATTTATTCCTACCGACAGATAATCTATCGTAAGGTGTATAACATTTTCGGCGATTTTTTCGAAGGTGTCCCGGTCGGTCAAAACCTGATAATCTGCGATGACAATAAAGGTTTCAACACCCAGTTCATGAAGCCGGACACGGTTCTGAACCGAACCGAACAGATGCCCGACATGCAGGCGCCCTGTTGGCCTGTCTCCGGTAAGAACCCTGTACTTTTCAGGGTGTATGCCAAGGTCATCCTCCAAAGCTTTACTTCTTGCCACAGAGGCCTCAAATGTTCCATAATCCATTTTTTCTTCTATACTCATAACCTGCTCCTTAAAAGAATGATCTTATGGATAAGTATACCATAATCTTAAAACAAAGCTACTCCATTTTGCATATGTATTGATGCAACCAATGAATAGTGTATAACAAAAATCCACTTTTATCAAACCGCGATTTCTTGACAAAAACCTAACGATCCTTTACTATTTGTATAGAAAATACGTTGATGGAGAGGAGTAGGCATTTTCAGGCCGCCAGAGAATATGCGCCATGGCTGAAAGCGCATTCGGAAGCTGTAATGCTGAAGTCGCTCCGGAGTTGTTTGGCTGAATGCAATAGGCCATGCCGGCCGGGAACCGATATCTTCCCTGAAGAGCCCTGCAAAGGGAATTTTGGTGGTACCGCGGAAGAGCCCCTTTCGTCCAATTTGTTGGAGGAAGGGTTTTTTTATGCGAAAGTGCCCGGACAGGGCCAGAACTGGTGTACATAAGCGGAACGAAATTGATCATGATAGAAACTGAACAAACCTTCTATCAAAGAAAGAGGTGACAAAATGACAGCAATAAAAATGATCGCTTTTTTACTTCTTGGAATTGGCGCATTTTTAGTCTATGGGGCAAGATTTGTCGTTGCAAGGCTGGATAAAGGGAAAGAAGAAAAGGAACAGGCCGGGGCTTCTGAAAAAAACATGCAGCCATCTGAGTTAACGGAAAAAACAGCCGGAGATGAGGAAAATCTGCAGCCGAAGATACCCAGCCAAATGCTTGTAAAAGTAAAACTGGCCGGATTGGTTTTCATCCTGGCCGGCGGAGTATTGGTACTGATTGCATTTAAATAAGGAATAGATGGATGATGGAGGAATGACCATGAACCGCAATGAGATCCCGAAAAACTATGAGCCCAGGGATGTGGAAGAACGGCTTTATCAATTCTGGGTGAACAAGGATTACTTCCATGCCGTAATCGACAGGAACAAAAAGCCTTTTACCATTGTAATGCCCCCGCCGAATATCACCGGACAGCTGCACATGGGCCACGCACTGGATAACACGCTTCAGGATACGCTGACCCGTTTCAAAAGAATGCAGGGCTATTGCGCCTTGTGGCTTCCCGGCACCGATCACGCCAGCATTGCCACCGAAGTAAAAATCGTTGAAAAGATGGCGCAGGAAGGCTTGACAAAGGATGACCTTGGCCGTGAAAAATTCCTGGAGAGGGCCTGGGATTGGAGAAAACAGTACGGCGGAAGAATTGTCGAACAGCTCAAACGCCTGGGCAGCTCCTGTGACTGGAAGCGCGAAGCCTTTACGATGGATGAAAAACTATCAAAGGCAGTTCTTGAGGTCTTCGTGCGTTTATATGAGAAGGGGCTGATCTACCGGGGTGAAAGAATTATCAACTGGTGTCCCTGCTGTCTCACCTCCATTTCCGATGCCGAAGTGGAATATGAGGAAAAGGAAGGAAACTTCTGGTACATCCGCTATCCTGTAAAAGGATCGGAAGAGTACGTCACGGTCGCAACAACACGTCCCGAGACAATGCTTGGTGACACGGCAGTTGCAGTACATCCGGAGGATGAGCGATACAGTCATCTGATTGGCAAAACAGTTGTGCTTCCGTTAATGAACCGGGAAATACCGGTCATCGCCGATACCTATGTAGAAAAGGACTTTGGAACCGGTGTGGTGAAAATAACCCCGGCCCATGATCCGAATGACTTTGAGGTTGGTTTACGGCATGGTCTGCCGGTTATCGATGTCATGAACGACAATGCCACGATGAACGATAACGCGGGCAGCTATAAAGGGCTGGACAGGTATGAAGCGAGAAAGAGAATCGTCGATGATTTGAAAAATCTGGGCTTGCTGGAAAAGGTAAAACCCCATGTGCATAATGTGGGAACCTGTTATCGCTGCAACACAGTGATCGAACCGAAGGCATCCAGGCAATGGTTCGTTAAAATGAAGCCCCTGGCCGAACCAGCCATTGAGGTTGTGAAAAACGGTACAACCCAGTTTGTGCCCGAACGGTTCTCAAAGATATATTTTAACTGGATGGAAAACATACAGGATTGGTGCATATCCCGCCAGCTCTGGTGGGGTCATCGTATTCCCGCATGGTATTGCCAGGATTGCGACCATATGCAGGTATCCAAAACTGAACCTGACACCTGCGAGAAGTGCGGCAGTAAAAGGCTTGTACAGGATGAAGATGTGCTGGATACATGGTTCAGCTCTGCGCTGTGGCCTTTTTCAACCCTTGGATGGCCGGAGAATACCGAGGATTTGAATTATTTCTATCCCACCGATGTGCTTGTTACCGGTTATGACATCATCTTTTTCTGGGTAGCCCGCATGATTTTCTCCGGTGTGGAGCACATGGGAAGGGAACCCTTCCAGTATGTTCTGATTCATGGCCTTGTCCGTGATGCACAGGGCAGAAAGATGAGCAAATCCCTGGGCAATGGGGTGGATCCGCTGGAAGTGATCGAACAATACGGAACCGATGCCCTGCGTTATGCGCTGACCATTGGAACATCGCCGGGTAATGACATGCGTTTCTCGGAAGAAAAGCTGGACTCCAGCCGTAACTTTGCCAACAAGATTTGGAACGCTTTCCGTTTTGCCATGATGAATTTTGATCCGGAGCCATGTTTCGATCAAATCAACACAGACAACTATACCATGGCCGATCGCTGGATTCTCAGCCGCATGAACACGGTTGTCCGGGAAGTGACCGAAAATCTGGAGAAATTCGAGTTGGGTATCGGCCTGCAGAAGGTATATGAATTCATTTGGGAACAGTTCTGCGACTGGTATATCGAGCTGGTTAAGCCAAGGCTCTTCGATCGTGAAGCCAAAGGCAGGCTGGAGGCATTGTATGTGCTGAATGAAGTTCTAAAAACCTCCATGAAGCTGCTGCATCCCTTCATGCCGTTTATTACAGAGGAAGTTTACCAACACCTTTATACGCAGGATGAGAGCATTATGGTTTCCTCCTGGCCTGTTTTCCAGGATGAACTGCATGACCCTGAATCCGAGAATAAAATGAATACGGTCATGGAAGCCATCCGAAGCATCCGGAACATCCGCGCTGAAATGAAGGTTCCTGTCACCAAAAAAGCCAAGGCTGTGTTTGTCATTGAAGAGGAAAGCGTGGGAACTATTTTCGCACAGGAGCAGTCTACATTTATGAGATTGGCCGGTGTGTCGGAGCTTGCCGTGTTCAAAAGCAGGGAGAATGTGCCGGAAGATGCGGTTTCCAGCGTCATACGGGGTGTGGAAATTTACATTCCGATGGATGAACTGCTTGATTTTGAAAAGGAAATGGAAAGGCTGCTGAAGGAAAAAGAAAACCTGGAGGCAGAGCTTTCAAGGGTCAACGGAAAGCTGCACAATGAAAGCTTCACCGCAAAAGCGCCTGCAGCCGTAGTGGAAGCTGAAAGGGAAAAACAGAAAAAATACACCGAACTGTACGATAAGGTTATTGAGAGAATCGCATTTATTAAGGAAAAGATGTGATTCACCCATATTCAATGAGCGAAAGATACTTGTTTTCGCTCAGAATTTCCACGCACGCTGTGCACCACGATAAATGAAGGCGAAGCTGTCATTCTGAGTGCAACGAAGAATCTACCCGGAGAAGATCCGGAGAACAGTGAGGGTGCTCCAGAGTACGTAAGAGCAGACCACCGGCAGGATCATTTTCAGAGGCCTTATTCAAAGGTTTTTCAGGAATGCTCCTGCCGGATAAATACCCCTGCAGTTTTCACAGGTAGGTTTTTTATGCTATAATGAATGAACCAATGCCTTGTCAAAAAGACCATGATGTTAGGAGAACCGAATGGGCATGCAGAAGAAGACAAAAATTGCATTATTGTTATTGATGATTTCGGTCATTGTTTTTTCGGTGTTTCTTGCTGTTTTTATTCGGCCTGGAAAGCCTGTGGAAGTTGTACAGCCGGTAAATGACCCATCAACAACAGTTGTGCCCACTCCAACCCCGATAACCGTAGTTCAGGAGCCGGATGAACCGGTTGAAGTGATCCCGGAAGAACCCAAAGGTCTTACCAACGGGCAAAAATACTATAAATCCCTGGTTGAGGAAGGCAGCAGGAACATATTGCTGATAGGCCGGGATGCAGTTTATGGCGCATATGACTCCATTACTGTTCTGAACATTGATGATAAGAACAAGACCATGAAGCTGATCAGTTTTCCCAGAGACACCTATGTGGATTATAATGATAAAATATTAAACCAGCTGAAAGAAGTTGATCTTGAGAAGTTTGAAGATCCAAGCATTCAAAAGATGAATGCTGCACATGCCATCGGCATCAGCCTGAAATATAAATATGAAACCGGCAGATTTGGAAAGGTCACCAATATGAATTTCTGGTCCGATCTGCTTGAGGAAGTTTTCAGTATTACCATCGATGATTACATTATCATCCAGACGAGCGGATTCAGGGAGATCGTAGATTTCTTCGGCGGTGTTGAAATCGATGTACCGATGTATATGCATTATGAAGATCCGTTTCAGAATTTATATATTCATCTGGAACCGGGCCTACAGGTACTGAACGGAGAACAGGCCGAAGGTTTTGTCCGGTTCAGGCAGGGCTATACGAAGGAGGGTGTGTTTGAAACCTATTCGACGACCACCCGGCAGAAGCATACGAACATGTTTCTGAAAGCATTTTTTGAACAGCATGTGAACCTGTCCAACCTGGGCAGGATTGATGAGTTTATGGATGTTGTCGTGAAAAACGTCAGAACGAGTGTGAATAACACCACAGAAATATTACAGTATTCAAATGTTATGCAAAAGGTGATAAGGGGGAAGTACGAAACCTCCTCCATCATCGTCAGCTGTCCTGAAAATCGGATTATAAAAGGTATCAGTTATGAGATACTTCGAACCGAACCTTAATGCCAAAAATACCTCAATCAAATGCCGAATTCGTATAGAATCACACCTGTTACAAAGTGGAAAATTAGTTGGCAAGTTTGTTTCAAAAACATATTGACAAGGACATTGGGGCCATGTTAATATGTAAAAGCCGCTGATTCAGTCGGTTTGAAAAGTATATGACCAGTGAGGAATTTTCATCTGGGAAAATATTACCGGTGAAAAGATGCTGTAAAGTGCTTGACAAACAAAAATCAGCGTGGTAAGATGTATAAGCTGTCGCCGATAATTCCTTGAAAGACGCTGTACAAGCGAAGTTCAGGGGTGAGGATGACAAGCCGGCGGAAGCCGGAACTGGACATTGAAAATTGAACAGTGCAATGGAAAATGACAAATCCGTTAATTCAGATATTAACGTTTGTGCATAGTGATATGCAGTGAACGTTACTGTCAAAACACTTTGAGTATTAATGGAAAACGCTAGTTTTCAAATTTAAGCTTAGAGTCAA
>JAEZBW010000351.1 GCA_023426765.1 Bacillota bacterium | reverse complement strand
GTGAGAGCAATTATTTCTGCGGTGTTGCAGAAGTGTACCTTGACGGGGTCAAGCTGTCAACAGTCGATCCTTTCATAGCACCGGACATTATCAGCCAGTTTGTCAACTTCAGCAGGGAAGGACTGCTCTATGGACAGCACACCATAAAGGTGGTAGCTTCAGGTCTGAAAAATCCGGCAAGCACCCAATATCCCGGAACACGTGTACTGGTAGATGCTTTCAGGTACTTAACCGTACAGGTTGATAAGTCAGACCTTATGGAAATGATTACACAAGCACAGGCATTGAATGAGTCGGACTATACTGCGGGGACATGGGAAAATCTGCAGACCGCATTAAGCGCTGCGATAACGACAAGGGATGATCCCGGGGCTTCTCAGGCCGACGTGGATACAGCCTGTGAAAACCTGCAGGAAGCGATCAGTTCATTGATTTTCATAAGGCCGACAGTCATTTTAACCGGAACTGACAGTGTGCAGCCCGATTCTGCCTTTACGGTTGAAATAAGCCTGAAGGAGGTAACCCAAAACGTATATGCGGAGGATATCACCTTAAGCTATGACCCGGCCGTATTCCAGTTTGAACAGGCAACAGCAGCAGACGAGAACATAAATATACTCGGATACACTGCTCCCGGTGACGGAACGTTAAGAATTGTAGCGGCAAATATAGGCGGAGTGTCTGGAAACAGTATACCCATTATAAACGTTCAATTTACCTGTAATGACGGTGTAAGTGGTACATCCAGTACGATCTCCGTTACAGATGCAGAACTTGGTGTAATGCCTGACGGAACGGTGATAGAGGCGGGATTGAGCAGCAAAACTATTACGATATCAGATGTCAGCACCGTGAATAAGGAGGCATTAAGGCAGGCGATAGAAGCGGCTCAAAGCATATACGACAGTGCGGTAGTTGGCGTTGAAAACGGCTGTTATTGGCAGTCCGACAAGGATATTTTCCAGGCAGCAATCACTGCAGCGAGTGCTGTGTATGCAAATCCCGGAGCAAGCCAGGCAGAGACGGACAATGCAACAACCACCTTGAATGCAGCGATCTTAACCTTTGAGGCTTCGGTAATAACACCACTCACAGGAGATATTGACAGTTCCTCAACAATTGACGTAGCTGACCTTGCGATGGTGGCATATTACTATGGGCTGGATTCCGGTGATCCAAACTGGGCGGCAGCTGCAGTCGCAGATATAAACAGAGATGGAAAGGTTGACATCGAAGATCTTGCGTTTATTGCATCCAGAATGTAATACATAACAAAATCCAAACGAGCGGGAAGGGGAAAAGCTTCCCATTCTTTTCGGACAATATCCTCCAGTAAAAATACCAGAGGGATATGAATTTATTCAAAAGAAAGGAAGTGCAGTATCATTATGTCTATTCAGAAAAGAATCCTGTCCTTCATTTTAAGTGCTCTCATGGTCCTGAGTCTCGTGTCTGGGGCAACCGTACTTGCTGCATCAGCCGCAGAGGGATACGAAGATAATTTCACGATGGCATTAAGCGACAGCAGCCACGGCAATAACAGGTACCTGACCACGGTGAACTCCAACGCCTTCAACGTCATCATGTATAACTCCACATTCTCCGGTACCTTCGGAGATCAGCACATGAGCGGAATTGAGCTGCTCCTTCACGGGTACCGTATCGCCACCAACGGCGACATTCACTATCTGCCTACACCCGAGCAGTGGGATGCCACCCCGGCACCCTCCCGCGGTACCAAAACCTTTGACACGGCGACGAACACCATCACCGTACCGATGACGTTCAACGGTGCTGCAGACGGAACACTGCGGTATAACATCATTGCCACCCCGGAGCCGGGCGGCGTTTTACTCTCAGTTGTACTTACCGCGGACATGCCGGAAAGTCTTTCGGGCAAGGCCAGATTCAACCTGGAATTCATCCCTTCAAGATATGAAAGCAAATCATTTCAGGCAGACAGCACCGGCAGTGGTGTATATGACACCTTCGGCGTTTTTCCGCTTCATCCCCAGAGCACAATGGCGGAAACCGAGCGCCCCGATCTGCCTACGCAGGCATGGTATGTTAAGGAGTGGAACACTGACAGGGGCGAATCGCAACCACTCCCGTTTGCCAAAGGATATGGTTTCTCTTTTGCTCCCGAGGATGAGCTTTACAACATCAGCATCACCTCCGATACCGGAGAGCTGGAGCTGTTCGATGGCCGTGACCGTGCTCAGAACGGCTGGTATGTACTCAGCGACCTGATCCCCGGTGGGAAAAGCGGCGATGTCGTTGCAAAGTGGCATATCCGTCCGAAAGTGAAGCAGAATTGGGTACGCGAGCCCAATATTGCGTTCAGTCAGGCCGGTTATGCGCCGGATCAGGAGAAGTTCGCAGTGGTAGAGCTGGACAAGTATGACGATGATTATCCCACAACGGCTTCTTTGCTTCATGTCAATGCAGACGGCTCCAGAGACGTGGTATACACTGCCGATGTTACCGCTCCCGTATCCTGGCAGCGTTATAAATATGTTAATTTTGACTTTACAAATATTACACAGACCGGTATGTATATGATTCAATATGGGAATCAGGTAACAGAAGTATTTCCGATTGCAAATGATGTGTATGATACCTCCTGGCAATCGGCCCTGACCGGCTTCCTTGCGGTACAGATGGACCATATTGAGGTGCGGGACGGCAACCGCGTCTGGCACGGTGCCTCGCATATGGATGACTGCAGCATAGGGCCTCTCGGTATTTCATGGTTTGACGGACAGAGCATGCCCGGCAGCATGCCGTCAGCCATCGCCGCCAAGGGTATTACATCCGGCCAGTATATCCCCGGGTTGAATGTCGGAGGCTGGTTTGATGCCGGCGATTTCGACCTTCAGGGTGCCAGAGAGATCGAAGTGCTGAATGATTTAATCTTCGCAGCTGAGGCTTTCGACAACATGAACGGCCATGACACGCTCTCTGTTCAATGGGACGACAAAACAGGCGGTGTGGTAGAGATGCACAAGCCTGACGGAATTCCCGATATCGTGCAGCAGGTTGCCCATGGAATAAAGTATATCCTGGCACAGTACGATGTCCTCGGCGGCTATGGGGGAACAATGGAACTGCGCAGATTGCGTCAGTATACCCACCTCGGAGATCCCTCCTCCGACACGGATGGCTACATATATGATCCCACTCTGAGTGAAGGCCAAATCGTAGAACGTGATGGGCTTGTATACTCCGGCGTTCCTGATGACAGAGTATTACTGCTCCAGGGCGGTGGCGGATCCTGGACCAGCACGCTTACCGGCAGTACAAGTGCAAGCATAGCCGGAGCCGCTTATCTGTTGAAGGATTATTATCCCGAGCTGGCAGAAAAATGCCTGAACACCGTGCTCGAGATATGGGACAGGGAAAGAAGCGGTGCATCCGCAAGCACGAGCACCGAATGGAACACCCTGATACAACTGATACTTGCGACCAACAAGTTCGGAAACAGCAGGTACGACTATTTCAAAACGCGTCTTTCTTCCCTTGTTTCTTCGGCGATATCCTCAAGCGGTATTAGCTCACGATACAACAGTATGTTCATCATGGATCTCATGGATGAAGCATACAGAGATACGGTTCGAAATGCCGTTACCGCATATGCGAATACCGTCAACTACAATACACCCTTTGGAGTGCAGTGGACATCCGGCTCCGGCTGGGGCGGAAGCCCGACCATCATCGGCTTCGGACAGCGCCTGGCCATCATGTATAAATATTTCCCGGACATCACCCCGTTAAAGACATATACCCTCCGCGCAGCAAACTATATCCTGGGCAGGCACCCCGTCACTAATAATTCGTGGCTGTCAGGCGTGGGCACGAAATCCCACCTGCATCCCTACAACAGCAACCGTGCGGATGAGTCCTTCATTCCCGGTTCCATCCTGCCCGGCCACATTACGGTCTCACCGGACATCGTGGAGTCCCTCGATGACTTCAGCTTCCTGTGGTTTGAAAACGAGTCGATCATTAACTATCAGTCAAAATGGCTTCCCGTGGGGCTTGCCGCCAGTATGATTGCGAATGAGACAACCGCCTCAGAACAAGCACCCACCAAAGATTTTACCAATAGCTTTATGATGAGCGTCAATAAGACAGGCCCCGAAGACGGTTATCTGCAGACCCCGGGCTTTAACCTCTTCATGTATGACAACACTTATGATACTTCAATCGGAGACCGGAAGAATGCGGGTATCGAGCTGATACAGTCCGGCCGCCGTATCGCCACAAACGGTGACATCAGCCTGCTGGCTGCTCCCGAGCAGTGGGATCAAATGATTCCACCGGTACTTAACAGCCGTACGGTAGATGATGTGAACAACAATCTCAGTGCCAGCCTGACCATTCCGGCAGATTCCGACGGTAACCCAGCGGTTTATTACAGTATGAAAGCGGAACCTGAAGCTGGTGGCGTCAAGCTTACAGTTAAGCTGGACAATCCACTGCCTGCGGATCTTGTCGGTAAAGCGGGATTCAGTTTGCAGTTCATCCCATCGCAGTTCATCAGTAAGAGCTTCCAGGCAGATTCCGATGGTGACGGCAGTTACGACGCCTTTGGTGTATTCCCGCTTGTTCCCCAGGATGATATGGTGAGCGCGGAGCGGGCCAGGACCGAGGATCAGCCCTGGTATGTGAAGGGCTGGTACAATGATGAAGGCGACAGGCAGCCGCTGCCGCTCGCAACCGGCAGGAAGATGACCTTTGCTGCAGAGGATGATGAGAACCGTATCCGCATCACTTCGGAAGGCGGAGATCTGGCCCTGTACGACGGGCGCAACAACACCCAGGACGGATGGTTCATCCTTCGCACGATGATTCCTTCAGGTGCGACCGAGATCGTATGGCATATCAGCCCCGACATTGATCAGAATTGGACACGCAAGCCCAACGTGGCGTATAACCAGGCAGGGTATGCGCCGAACCTTTCCAAGATTGCACTCATTGAGCTTGACCCGAACTTCAGTGCACCTGCAACCGCATCTATTGATCGATTGAATGCGGATGGCACCTATACGGAAGTCTTCTCCGGTGAAATCGGTGCACCCATGGCATGGGCGCGTTATATCTACAGAAAGTTTGATTTCTCCAGTGTGAATGATCCCGGAATGTATGTCATCCGCTATGGGGGAGAGCGATCGGATCCGTTCCCGATAGCCCCGAACGTTTACGACAGAACCTGGCAGGCATCACTCAGCGTCTTCCTTGCTGTCCAGATGGATCATATGAAGGTACGTGAAGGCTATCGTATCTGGCATGGGCAAACGTTCGCAGACGATGCGCTTCAGGCTCCGCTGAACACGCAGTGGTTCGACGGGTGGAGCATGGGTTCGGGAACCGACTCGGACTTCGCTCCGTATGAACATATTCCAGGGCTGGCAGCCGGCGGATGGTTCGATTCCATCGACTATGATCTGGATACGGCGAAAAATCTGGGGGTGATTCAGGATCTCGCCCTGGCCTTCGATGAGTTTGGCATCGATTATGACACCTTAATGGTAGATACGGATGCAAGCTTCGTTGAACTGCACAGAGTAGATGGTTTCAATGATATTCAGCAGCAGGTGAAGCAGGGAATTCTGCAAATCCTGGCACAAATCGAAAGCGTTGGCTATGTATTCAAGGGACTGAAGGTTCCCACACTGAAACAGTATTCTCAGTCCGGCGATGCCTCCAAGGCTTCGGATGGGCTTGTTTACGAAAGCTCTCTCGCAGCGGATGCCGCCTATGGCTTAAAATCCGGCAAGCCCGACGACAGACTTGCTTTTGCTGGCGTCAAAGACACAGCACTGCAGTTTGATGCGGCAGCTGCGCTCGCATCAGCGTCCTATGTGCTTAAAGGCTTTGATAACGAGTTGGCCAATCGTTGCCTGGATAATGCGGAAGATATCTGGAATACAGAGACCATCGTCACCAGCGGGACACAGAATGCAGAGCAGATTGCGGCCGAATGGAAGGCTGCTGTACAGCTTCTGATTGCTACCGATGGCAGCAACAATGCATACAGCCAGTTCCTGAAGGGTGTTGCAGCGCTCCAGCTGAATGCCGAAAACTTTGGCGTGGACGGGTGGAAAGCGGTGCGTGTCCTCAACTGCATGGATTTGGATTTTGTGAATGAATTTATCGAAGCGCTCACAGACTACATCAGTGTTCTGGACAGTCAAATATCGTCCAACCCGTTCGGCGTACCGCTCACCGGCAGCAATGCCGACGTGCTTGACATGGGAATTGCCATGAGCGTACTGCATAAGTATTTCCCGGGTATCGTCAGTGAGGAATACACGCTCAATACATTGAACTATATCCTTGGAACACATATGTACAACAACACCTCCTGGGTGTCTGGAGTGGGCACCAGGTCAGCAGAACTGGGTTATGGCAGTAACCGTGCCGACAATTACTACATTGCAGGCGGAGTTGTTGCCGGCGTCGTGGAAGTTCTGCCGGATTTCCCTGAAGCCATTGACGATTACGCATTTCTGCGCGACGAAACCGGCTACAGCATCGACACCGCTGCAAAATGGATTATCGTAGGAAAGGCTGCCGATGCAATAACATCCGAAGCACCCTATGTTCCAGTATCGGGTGTGACACTTGATAACAGCGCATTAAGCCTTGCCGCAGGCACAACAGGACAGCTTACCGTCACCGTAACGCCTGCTGATGCAACAGATAAAACCGTCCTCTTTACATCTGACAATACGGAAATCGCAGTAATCACAGATGTAACGTACAATTCATCAACAGGAACAACAAGCGCATCAATAAATGCAATTGCGTCGGGTACGGCGACAATAAGGGCAGCCAGTGCATCCGATCCACAGCTTTATGCAGATTGCATCATCACAGTAACTCCGGCCACGGCGAAGGCGGTAATCACCGGAAACGACAATGTAGAACCCGGAGCAAGCTTTACGATAGGGATTAGTCTAAATGACATCACACAAGGTGTGTTTGCTGAAGATATCACCTTGTCCTATGACAGCAGTGTATTTGAATATGTGAGTGCGACCGGAGCTAACAGTAATATACAGATAGCGAAAGAGGACAGTTCTGTTGCCGGAATACTGAGATTCATCGCTGCCAACATCGGAGGAGTATCGGGTGAAAGCTCCCCGATTCTGAACCTGGGCTTCAAGGCAAAGGACGAGGTTCAGGACACTGCAGGCAGTATAGCCGTTACTCGCGCAAGGCTTGGCAATGCTCCTGAGGGAACAGTTATTGAAGCGGCACTAAGCAACATGACAATTGCCATCGGAACAGTACCCGAGGTTGACAAGACACAGCTGATTGCAGCCATAAGCAGCGCAGAGACCATTTACGACAATGCGACTGTAGGCACACAACCCGGCCAGTATCCACAGGCAGCCAAAGACACCTTCAGAGCAGCGATAGATGCGGCAATAGCTATAAGAGACAATACCGATGCAACGCAGGCACAGGTAGACGATGAGGTAACTGCTTTGAATAATGCAGTACAAACCTTCCAGGCTTCAGTCATAACAGAACCGGATGTAAACAAGGATGCCCTGGCAGCAGCCATCAGCATTGCGGATGACCTCTTTGCAGAGGCAGTAGTTGGCACCCAGCCCGGCCAATATCCACAGGAAGCGAAGGATGCATTCAATACTGCGATCAATGCTGCGAAGTCGGTATACAATAATCCGGATGCCACTCAGTCCCAGGTAGACAGTGCGGTTACAGAGCTTAACAGCGCGATGGATATCTTCAGGGCAGCAGTTAATGAAGAGGTGTCTGCAGACCTTAATAGTGATGGAAGCATAGATGTCGGAGACCTTGCGATAGTTGCCTACTACTACGGCGTGGATTCCACGGATGAGAACTGGAACGAGGCAAAGATTGCGGATGTGGTAAAGGATAACAAGATCGACATTTCTGACCTTGCCTATATTGCAATGAATATACTGGAATAAAATATCTGGTATGAAAACGCAATGGGGCTGTCTCCAAATCGGTGTAAACTGATTGGGGACAGCCCCTTCTTTATGCCTGCTTGCAGAGGGTGAGATGATATCATAAACGTGAGGAGGGGGCAAAAATCAGAAAATCCTGTTCGTATATAGGGTGATGAAAAGCAAATTGAATCTCGTGAACCTGTTTCAAATGATGGAATTGTGGGTGATAATAATATACCAAATAGTTTTGGTTTTAATTTTATGGGCTGATGGTTATGACCAGTGTGTTTGAATATCAGATAAACT
>JAEZBW010000398.1 GCA_023426765.1 Bacillota bacterium | reverse complement strand
ATTTCGTTATTAACCAATATAACTGGGATAGTGTTACCAAACAAACTATGGATGTATACGAAAGCATTATGATTAAGAGGAAACATGGATAAAAATAGTGCATTATTAGCAGAACTCGTTTCTTCGGCGATTCGTGGAAGAGATAATTGCTGTTTCGATGCTATTGGCGTTAATTGGGAAGAGCTATATATACAGGCGATTAAACAACAGGTTTATACGCTGATATATCCTGCGGTCAAAAACATTGATTCCTGCCATGGACCGGATAAAGATCTATTAGAGAAATGGAAGGCGAAAATATTTCGATATGGAATAATCCTTGAATTAAATTACAAGAAAGTTGAAGCAATATTTAAGCATTTCTTAGAGTATGGTATTAAACCAATTATGCTTAAAGGATTTGTATTTAAAACTCTTTACCATCAGACTCAGCTCCGACTAATGTCGGATATTGACTTACTTGTAGAAGATAAAGATATTGATACCGTATCAAAAATACTGACGGAACATGGTTATACTCCCTTGAAAGACAAAAAAACGAAGCATATACCATTCCTTCATAAGGATTTATTTCGGATAGAAATACATAGGGCACTTACGGACGATGAAATAATTAAGAACAAGGAAGAATTCTCAAATGCTATCTGGGCATCAAAAATAAAATTCCGTTTTAAGAGCACAGATATCTTTACATTAAGTTGGGAACACCAGATTATTCATATGTGCATACATATGATTTCTCATTTTGTGCATGGAGGCTTTAACCTTCGTCAGCTGTGTGATCTTGTATTGCTTGTAGAGCAGAAAACAATTGATTGGAATTATGTGCTGGAAAAGAGTAAAGAATATGGCATTCATAAGTTCATGAGTACGGTTTTTATTGTGTGTAATCGGTTACTTCATTTACATGTTCCAGTAGATTTCGATATCGATGAATCCGTCGATTTATATGCGGATAAAGTGATAGATGATATGTTTATGGGTGGGAAAGATATTATCAGTGTATCGGAAAATATTTCTACAAAGAAAAAGAATTATACATCTAATAGGCTATATCATATTTTTTCAATGCTCTTTCCCTCATATGACAAATTATCCAGACGATATTCCTATATGTATATCAAAAGTCGGCCATATCTTACCCCTGTTGCATGGATTCACAGAATTGTATATGGCATCTTTCGGAAAGATTTTAACATGAAAATAAAAAAATCCATGCTCTATGATAGTAATATGCTTAGAATTGCTGAGGACAGGGATGACATGTTGCATTGGCTGGAGATCATTTAGTCGGATTAGAGTATACCTGGTATTTCAAAAATATCCAGAAAAACATGGAATTATGGATAAAAGTAGAAATATTTTAAAAAGCAATTGCGAATTGAGTAGGCGATATGATATAATAAGTAAAATACGGGAGATTTTCGATTGAGTAACTTCAATTATAGAGCATTTGGCATTAATTTCTACTCTGAAGTGGAATTACCCGAGTTAGTACCTCATGATGGCCGGCCTGATGTTAACATTTTTCTTGGCAAAACAGTTCAAATCATACCGGGAAAGAATCACTCAAAGATACTAAAAGCTGATGATATGGAAGTATTGTATGAGATAAACAATGTTGCCAGGTGCCATGTTATTGAAGGTCAAAGAGTCATTATTGAACCGCATGAAAATGTTTCAAAATCGACACTAAGGTTACTCATTCTTACATCCGTCATGGGCTGTATATTTTACCAAAGAAAGCTGATTCCTGTTCATGGAGGCGCTGTTACCGAATCAAACAGATGCATTGTGCTGATGGGGAATTCAGGTGCAGGAAAATCTACTCTAACATCTGCTTTTTTGAAGGAAGGTTATCAGTTTTTATCAGATGATGTAGCAATCATCAGTCACCATCCGTTAAATGGTTTGGAAGTGGAACCAGGTTATCCTTATCGGAAACTAAAAAGTGACAGCCTGCAGTATTTCTCCTATAACGTCAACGAGCTTGAGCGCATAGAACATGAAGAAGATAAATACCTTGTCCCTGTTAAACAGTTTTTTAGCAAGCAACCGGCACCCTTGCACGCGATGATAGAAATTGTACCGGCAGATGTAGAAAACGCATCGATAGAAGCTATAGATGGAATTAAGAAGCTTCAGATAATTTTTTCGAATTTGTATAGAAGCCAGTTTATAAAGTTCTTTAACCTGGAAGAGTATTATTTCAGCAAGCTAAGTGAGATTGCATCCAAGGTTAAAATACTTAGGATAACAAGGCCAATCACCTCATATACCTGCGAAAAGCAAATGCAACTGATTCGG
This sequence comes from Bacillota bacterium, assembly GCA_023426765.1. Taxonomy (GTDB): domain Bacteria; phylum Bacillota; class Clostridia; order DSM-8532; family DSM-8532; genus JAAYJG01. The sequence continues at coordinate 1,093 of JAEZBW010000398.1, read as the reverse complement.
GAGCAGTTACAATGGATTTAGGGGGATAAAACATTGAAATCACCAGTTACACTTGAAACAGTTTTGTTAAGAAAGAATGATATTCCTTCAACGGACATTAGCGGAGAAGTAGGGCTGATGAATATTGATACAGGCAAATACTTTGCATTAAACACTGTTGGCTCCGATATATGGAACAAGCTTGAAAAGCCGATGTCATTGAAGGATTTGGTGAATTCCCTTATTGCTGAATATGAAATCGATTTTAATGCATGCCTTACTGAAGTGAAACCATTTATAGAGAAACTTGTTCAGGAAGGTATTGTCATCATTCAGTAAACATCGGAGGGGTTACCATTGTCAGTTATTTGCGGTTTTATTTCATATGACGGACAAGCTTCTGCATTGGATATGGGAAATAAAATGATTGATGTTTTAGCCTGTATTCCTGCAGATAAGGTTGAATGCTGGCATAATGATAAGCTTTTTATGAGCTGCCATCATCAGTTTTTTACCAGGGAAGCCGTCCATGAAACCATCCCTTATTACGACAGCGAAACAGATACAGTTATTGTGGCAAATGCGATCATTGACAATAGAAAAGAGTTACTTCACACTTTTAACATTCCTTCCTGCGATTGGGAAACTTATCCCGATAGCCGCCTGATATTCTTGGCCTACCGGAAATGGGGGGAAAAATGCACTGATCATCTGCTTGGAGATTTTACATATGTTATTTATGAAATAAAAAAGGACAAGCTGGTTTGTTCAAGGGATCATGCCGGCAGAGTGACATTTTATTATACCAGAAATGAATCCTTTTTTGCTTTTTCCACGGTTATGAAGCCACTGGTACAGATCATAAAATCTCACCAGCTGAATGAGCAATGGATTGCAGATTTTTTAGCGATACCAACAGTAATCAGTGAATTGGATGCTACATTGACAGTATATGAGGATATCAAGCAATTGCTGCCAGCCAGAACTTTAACTTTGTTGGATGGCAAATTGCAGATAACACGTTATTGGGATCCAATGAACGCACCCGATATTCGATATAAAAGCGATGCCGAATATGACGAGGCATTTTTAGAAATTCTGACAGAGGCTACAG
>JAEZBW010000380.1 GCA_023426765.1 Bacillota bacterium | reverse complement strand
ATGGATATCCTTTATATCCAGTCCTTCCAGGAATTCCAGGTCTTTCTCGCGAAGGATCTTCAAAACGATACCCTTGATCACCCTGTCTTCAAGATAGATCAAAACTTTGTCTGCCATTTGTCCCACTCACTTTTAAGATAATGGATCAAATTGTATATCGACGGAAATACAATTACAATTTAATATTTCCTGAGTTTGTCTATATCCCTGTACTTCGTTACTTTTTTGTCAAAGCCGTTCAAATCCCGTTGCGTTCATTTCTTGTTTATGGTATATTAATTTCTGGCAATGAAAGGTTTTCATAACCAAAGACGGTTATGGCGTATAGATTTCAGACTGCGGTATGAAAAGACATCGCTGCGATGTTTTTCAGCAAACCCGGTTTGCATCATAATCACAGGAGGCGGAAAAATGTCTAAACTAGTTGGAAACGCTATTTTTGGCCAGTCCGGCGGCCCTACGTCGGTCATTAACGCAAGCGCTGCAGGTGTTTTTACCGAAGCATTAAAGCAGGAAAGCATTCCGAAGGTATTCGGAGCGGCAAACGGCATCAAGGGAATACTCGAAGAAAAATTTTATGATATGAGCTGTGAAGGCGCATATGAACTGGAACTGTTGAAAACCACCCCTTCCTCGGCTTTGGGATCTGTCCGTTACAAGCTGAAGAAGGCCGAAGATGATGAAACAGATTACAAGCGCCTGCTTGAAGTTTTCAAGAAGTATGATATCCGTTACTTCTTCTATAATGGCGGAAACGATTCCATGGATACCTGCAACAAGGTGAGCAAATACATGCAGAAGGTCGGATACGAATGCCGCGTCATGGGTGTTCCAAAGACCATCGACAACGATTTGGCCGGTACGGACCATTGCCCGGGCTACGGCAGCGCTGCACGCTATATTGCAACGGCTACCATGGAAGTTTATCTGGATGCACGCGTGTATGACACCCCCATGGTTTGTGTTCTCGAGGTGATGGGAAGAAACGCAGGCTGGCTCACCGCCGCTACCGCTTTGGCCGCATACAAGGGCGCCGGACCGGATTTGATTTATCTGCCGGAAGTTGAATTTGACATGGACAGGTTCCTTGAAGATGTACGCAATGCTTACGACAAAAACAGCGGCAAGGTGATTATCGCCGTATCCGAAGGCATCAAGGACAAGAACGGCAAGTATGTTTCTGAATATGGCTCCGATCTCGCAAAGGAAAAGGATTCCTTCGGTCATGCTCAGTTGGGCGGCACCGCAGCGGTTCTGGCCGATATCCTGAAGAAGGAACTGAAATGCAAAACCCGCGCCATCGAGTTCAGCCTGTTGCAGCGCTGTGCAGCCCACTGCGGTTCAAAGACCGATGTAGACGAAGCATTCATGGCCGGCCAGCTGGCTGTCCGTTATGCCGTTGATGGTATTTCCGATCATATGGTTGCTTATGAACGCGAACCCGGTGAAAAGTACAATTGCGACTTTAAACTGGTGAATCTTTCCACCGTCGCCAATACTGAAAAGAAAATTCCGCGCGAATGGATTAACAGCAGAGGAACAGGCCTGACGCAGGAATATATTGATTATGCTCTGCCGTTGATTCAAGGCGAATCCACACCTCCGATGGAGGAAGGACTGCCGCGCTTTGCCAAACTGAAGAAGGTGCTGGCAACTGTTTAATATTACGTGAGTAAATTGAAAAAGAAGGGGTATTCCCTTCTTTTTTTTGCTTGAAACCATATTTACCATGGGTGGGGTCCATGAGCCATGGGGACAGGTACCTTGGCTCATTTTCGAGCCACGGTACCTGTCCCCGTGGCTTGTGTCCCCGTTTCTCGCTTCATGTGCCGGATATGGGTTTTCCTTCGCCAATTTCCCTTAAACGGACAGCCGCATAGGAATTATACTGGCTGTTGGGGAATTCGTCGCCGATGGCTTCGAACAATTCGACAGCCCGGTCTATTTCATTACACCTGGCTGCTGCTTTACCTGCTTGATAATACAGGTTTGCTTTGTAGTTCGGCTTGTCTTCTTCGAGGTAGACGATTGCGCTTTCAAACTTCTCCAAAGCTTGCCTGTACACCTCTGCATCCTTTGCGCTGTTTGCGTCATACAGCTTGTTTGCTTCCTGATATAACAGATTGGCGGCCTGCAGCCGAACCTTGTCCCATATTCTTTTATGCTCACCGGAAAACTGAGTGGGGATCGGCCCCTGGGTAGTTTGCAGCAGATCGGCGGCCTGAAGGATATTACCGGCGGTGAACTCACTTTCTGCTTGCTCCAGCCGCTCGGACCAACCCTTATACTGTTCGAAGCTGTCTGACAACCTCAGGTTTTCTTCTTTGCTGGCCTGAAGATCACCTTCCAGCTTTTGTATCCGTTCGTTTAATTGGTTTATCTGCTGTACCAGCTGCGGATCCTGCACGATGTTTTCATTCTTTTTAACGATAAACAGTGACTTGTTTGTAGGAACCATCAGCCATACAAACAATACCAGCACAATGCCCATCATCATGCCTGCGATATATTTCAGTCCATAAATATTATTATTTTCCTTCTGAAGGCCTTTGGCCAGAAATGATGAAAAAGTGGTGTCCTGCGGCTTGGATTTAACGGGTTTACTCTTCTTCTTGGCCGCAGCGGGTTCCGCCCTTTGGGTTTCGGCCGGCAAACCCTTCATTTTATTCAGATACTCCAGCGCTTTTATGCTGCTGTCATCCGCTTCGATGACCTGTTTAAAGGCGAACTCGGCCATGTCGTCCTTGCCGATGGCCGCATAACATATCCCCAACAGGTTCATGGCTTCATAAAAAACCGGATGCAACGAAACCGCTTTTTTCAGGGCGATGACTGCCATGTCTTCATTTCCGAACCTGACATCTTCCACGGCTTTGTTAAACAGATGAATGGCTTCCGCCACATTTTCAGGCAACTTACCGGAGCTTTCTTCAACGGATTCCAGATTGATGGGCCGGTAACCTTCAAGCTCCAACTTTACATCCAACATGATTCCTACCCCCGAATCTACTATCATTCATTCGTTTATGCCTACTACGAACCAAACCATGCGGGAATGACATGCATGAACAGAGTTCAGTCTTTGTAACAGGTGCAAACCAGGGTCCGTACCTGTCCGACATAATAAAGCGAACCCAGGGAAGCGATAATATCGTTGGTGGACGCCATATTTATGGATTTTTCCACTGCTTCCTTTATTGTATCACTTTGTTCAACATTCTGACAATACGCCGCCATGACTTTCGCCAGTTTATCTGCCGAAAGCGCCCGGGGCGTGTCGGGCGTGACCGCTATAAACCGCTCTGTTATCTCAGACAGCAGAGCAACCATCGTTTCGTATTCCTTATCCTTCATCACGCCGAAGATGATAATCGCTTTCCTGCCCGGATATATTTTTTGGAAGGTTTTCACAAAAGAGCGGATACCGTCCGGGTTATGCCCGCCATCCACATAAAAGTCGGGACAGCTGCGCAAAAGTTCGAAACGGCCCGGCCATGATGCATTCCTGAACCCAAGACGGATCTCTTCCGGGCTCAGGCTGAAGCCTGTTTCATTTAAAACATCAATGGCTTTCAGCGCAACGGCTGCATTATAAACCTGGTGCAGCCCGACAATGGAGGTTTCAATCCTTCCCAGGCTGGGGTGAAAGAAAGTGAGTAACCCTTTTTTCAACTCCACCCCGGTCAATTCATCAGGGTTGGCGTGATAAAGCGTTGCGTTCCTGTTTTCACATACGGCTTTTATGGTATCAAGCGCTGATTTTCCCTGAGGATAGATGACCACCTTTCCGTTTTCTTTAATAATACCGGCTTTTTCATAAGCGATCTTTGCCAGCGTGTCTCCGAGGATGGCCATATGATCCATTTCGATTTTTGTGATAACCGATACCACCGCCGATGAAATGATGTTGGTTGCATCAAACTGCCCGCCAAGGCCTACTTCCAGCACAACCACATCGCACTTCTTTTCAGAGTAATATAGAAAGGCCAGCGCCGTGATGACCTCGAATTCGGTGGGATGCTCCATCCCCTCTTCGATCATTTCATCAATAACCGTCTTGACCCGGGTGACATATTCAGCCAAATCCCCGCCGGAAATATCTTCACCGTCAAGCTTGATTCTTTCATTAAAGCGGACAATATAGGGCGAGGTATAAAGCCCTGTCCGGTAACCGGCAGCAGTTGTGACCGACGCTATAAAAGCCGCTGTTGAACCTTTGCCGTTGGTCCCCGCAATGTGAACAAACTTCAGCTTGTCCTGGGGGTTTCCCAGCCTGTCGGTTAAGGCCCGGATTCGCTCCAATCCGGGCTTGCTTCCAAACCGCTCCAGGCTGTGGATGTATTCAAGCGCCTGCTGATAATCCATTATGCATCCTTCTTTTCAGTTTTTACCGCAGCACATTTTATATTTTTTACCGCTTCCGCAAGGGCAGGGATCATTCCGGCCCACTTTTTCCACATCCCGTTTTTTCGGTTTTTTCACGGTTTCTCCGTCTCCGCCGTGGGATGCCGTAACGGGTTTGGCCACCTGGGTTCTCTGAACGACAACGTTTTCCTTCCTGATGCGCAGCAGCTCGGTCACCGCATCATGCTGAATGTTGCGGATCATCTCATCAAACATATCAAAGCCTTCCATCCGGTATTCCACAACCGGATCGCGCTGTCCGTACGCTCTCAGCCCGATGCCATGCTTCAGCTGATCCATGGCGTCGATATGATCCATCCATTTTTCATCCACAGACTTTAACAGGATGCGGCGCTCCAGTTCCCGCATCACTTCACTGCCAAACATTTCTTCATGGTGATTGTAATTTTCGACAGCCCTTTCGTTCAGCACCTTTTTCAGTTGATCGATATCCAGGCTTTCCATATCCAAAGCATTTTGATCGAAAGAGCCGCTTTCCAGAATCGTGCCCTCAACATTGGATTTCAATGCGCTCCACTGCCAGTTTTCGGGATAGGGGCTTTCCTTGCAGTATTGATTGATCACATAGTCGATGATGCCGTCGATCATCTTCATGAAATTGTCTTTCAGGTTCTCCCCGTTAAGCACCTTGTAGCGTTCCTTGTAAATTAATTCGCGCTGCTGGTTCATGACATCGTCATACTGCAGCACATTTTTACGGCGGTTGAAGTTGATGCCTTCAATTTTTTTCTGGGCATTTTCAATCGCATTGGAAAGCATGCGGTGTTCAATGGGCTGATCATCTTCAAGGCCTATCATGTTCACCATGGCGGTCAGCTTATCCGAGCCGAACAGCCGCATCAGATCGTCCTCGAGGGAGATATAGAAGCGGGATTCACCCGGGTCGCCCTGTCGGCCGGAGCGTCCGCGCAGCTGGTTGTCGATACGGCGGGACTCATGCCTTTCAGTACCGACTATTTTCAGGCCTCCGGCCTCAATGACCTTTGTTTTTTCAGAATCAGTCTGTTTCTTAAACTGTTCATAGAACTGTTTGAAAACGGCTCTCGCCTTTAAAATTTCAGTGTCATCGGTTTCATTGAAGCTGGTGGACATGTTGATGTAAAACTCGTCCATTCCCTGTTTGCGCATTTCCTGCTTTGCCAGGAATTCCGGGTTGCCGCCGAGCATGATGTCGGTACCGCGGCCGGCCATGTTCGTCGCAATGGTCACCGCAGCGAATTTTCCTGCCTGGGCAACGATTTCAGCTTCACGGTCATGATATTTGGCATTCAGTACATTGTGCTTGATACCCTGCTTTTTCAACAGCGCACTGAGGAATTCCGAGGTTTCGATGGAGATGGTACCCACCAGTACCGGCTGGCCTTTTTTGTTGCTTTCCATGATGTCCTGGATGACCGCATTGAACTTTCCGCCAATATTTTTATACACGACGTCGGGATGATCCTGGCGGATAATCGGAAGGTTTGTCGGGATCACAATGACATCCAGCTTGTAAA
>JAEZBW010000290.1 GCA_023426765.1 Bacillota bacterium | reverse complement strand
TCCTGGGTCGCTCAAGCTGCACGCAATAGACCTTCCTGTATGAAGCAGGGCTTCGAGGTATGTTGTCTTTCGTCACCAAAATCACCCAAATCATCCGCTAGCTCTACTAGGGTGTGAACAGTAACCCGGTGGTCACTGAATATACAGCTTTGCCCCATCATGATAAAGAAAATATAGATTTACTAGTCCGAATTCGACTTGGTAGGTTCATACATGTTTGATAGTTTCAAATACCTGTTCGTCTTCAGTACTGTAGAAAATAAAATGAGTCAACGGGGACTGTTCTTTTTAGTTCCCTGTTGACTCAATTCAGCTGGGCAGGATTAGTCCAGGCTCAGGTTTAAAGTAAACTCTCTAATTTCGGAAACGCGCGGAGTGCATTGCGGTAAAATACGTTTTCGTGGTGTTCTTCGGGGATCAGATCCCGGACAAACTCAATATAGGGCATAATCGGGGCCAGCGGCCAATCCGAACCGAAGAGGAACTTGTCGTACCTTTCGGCATAATTCAGCGCTCGCATGAAATGATCCAGGGACAACCGGTTGGTACGAGTTTTCCATATCTTTTGCGCATCTCCGACAATCAGTCCGGACAGATCGGCGTACACGTTTTCGTTTTTGGCGACAACAACCGCCGTGTCCATCACCCACGGATCGCCTAAGTGGGCGATGATGAAATTCAGGTTCCTGTGCTTAACGGCAAGCTGATCCACCTCCAGCGGATGGGAATACTTCAGGCAGCATCGGTCGGAGTAGGTTGCCCCGCCGTGAATGACAACCGCAAGCTTATATTCCTCAGCCATACGGTATATGGGTTCATAGACCCTGTCATGAACATAAAAGGGATAATAACCTGCGTATATTTTTAAACCGACGGTCTTCGGATCCGAGAGAACAGATTCAATCTTTTCCAGTTCTTCAATTCCGGCGCTTAAAAGCTGAACCGGGTTAATCCCGGGGCATAAAACCATGCCTTCGGAAATTTCTTCCAGATCCAGCAGCATGGGGTTTGGTGAGGACTGGTCGGGAAACCCTTCCGGGCTTTTTTCGGTTAAGCCCATTCCGACAGCGGCAACAACGCCGGCTTCTCTGAATTGCTTTTGAAAGCCTTCCCCTGAATAATCCAAAAAGGAGATCTCCCTCGCGGTCTGCTTAAAGCTTTCTATATTGGAAAAGTGGATATGCGCGTCAATGATCTTCATGACTCTCTCCTTCGAAATCAAACTGGATATTCTTCAAATCCCTTAACATTGCGGAACTGAAATACTCCTCTGTAAAAATCAGAAACACCGGCGGTAAAGCAATTTTATCACCATTTCTCATTTCCCGCCGGATTCCGATGAAAGCCATCAGAAGACTGCTGTTGATGCCGAGCTCAAGTATCTGGTTATCGGTATCGGTATAAACAGCCAACTTTTCCCGCCTGTTTGGCGATTCATAGAAAAGAGGTTCGCTGCTTGCAATATAGTACTGGTTTTTGCCTGCCGTCAGACAAAGCCGGTCACCATCCTTCGTGATGAAGCGAACTCTGTTGTTTGTGATTTCAGGATCGGTCTGCAAGAAAATTCCGTTTTCGACAAACTGCCATGGGAAGTGCCGGCCGGTGTTCTGATGAACCCGGACAAAGCTGCAGAGAACCGGCAGCCCGGGCATCGTCAGATGGTAAATGTCCAGCTTCAGACCACGGTTTTTCTCGTTCCTTGTGATATGAATAGACATCTTTATCCCCTGCCATACATTGCCGAGAGTATCGGGCAAACCCACAAAGCAGGCCTCCCTGGGCTCGTCTAAAATGGATTCGGGGGACAGACCGCCGAAATTAACCGTAACGCCGCCAGACCATGGGTTCCACCACGACTTTATGCAGGGTGACGGAAATGACGAATCAAACCATTCATGGTCCCTGTATTTCAGCGAGTATAATGTGTGGGAAAAGTCAGGGGATGCCTTCATGGTTATCAGACCATTGTTCAGCCAAAAAACCGTTTTTCCGGAATCGGTATGGACTCCGGATTGAATAGCCCCGCCTTTGCGGAAGATGACCGACTGGATTTCCTTCGCAAAGCTTCCCATCTGTACCGATGCCGAGATAATCTCCGGATTTCTGCCCGAACATGGCGAAACCGTCAGGACAGGCAATTCGCCCATATTCCGGCATTCCTTCAGGACTGCGTTCACGTCGCCTTCGATAAAAGGATTCCCTGCATTGATTTCCAGCGAGGTATGCTTCACTGAGTGGGGAGATACCAGAACATCCTGCTTCAGTGCATAAGCCCTGAAATCCTGCCATCTGTCAAAGACACCTGCGGCAAAGGTTACGGGTTTTGTCGCCACTTTCCCTCCTGCAGGAATTTTCCCAAGAGGATATTCAAAAAACATAAACCAATCACCGAATTGAATTTTCTGATCGGGTTCCCAGCAAACTCCCCGGGTGGTAAAATCACCGTAGCAGAAAAGCCAGTTCTCGGATATTTTTCCGCTGTCCCAGTAAGACGGCGTCCATTCGGTATCCGCCCCTGTACATACAAAGCGGCCTTCATAAGGGATGACACCCCTGAACAGATCCTGCCGGAAGGTTTCGCTTAACCAAATTTCCTGTTCGGTTTCGGTGTCGGAAAGGTTCTCAGCCTCATAATGATGCCTGATAATCCCGCTGCTTTCAAGGCGGGTAATCATGGAAAGCCGAAGACCCGGAAAATCGTTCAGTGTATACATGGCTTTCATGACAACAGCATCCGCATCGCGCAGACACTCCACCTGATCAGCCTTTTTATTCGACAGTTCGGAGGAAAATGGATGACCGACTTTGGGGAAGATCCAGAATGTATTATGATGATCCGAATATACCCTGCCGGTCCACATATTGTTTTCCCGCTTGTTCAGGTGAACCATGAAAGGGCCATTAAAAATCTCACAGGACTCTTCTCCCTGGCCCCACAGGATTCCATCCTGACCTCTGAAAGTTTTGCCAAGCTTTTTCACAAAGGGGATTGCCGTACCATCCGACAAACGGGCTGTTATCTTAAATTCTTCATAGTAAAACAGATACCGGTGGAGAATGTATGGAATTTCAACCGTTATGCGCTCTTCGGGCTTCAGTGCGATGGAATACTCCGGTTTGGGGAAATCAATCCCGTCGGCCGGCGGAAGCATGAAATCGAAAACTGCGCTTTCCCGGAACTTGTTCTCCAGCTCGAGAATCATCAGGGCTTCCTTCTCCAAATAACATAGACGTCCGGGTACGTGCATCACGATATTTGCCGGATATGCCGGAAGGATACCCGTTTTGAAAACCGCTTTCCGCCCATTGATCAAAAGCTCGGTCATCACACAGGGGTGGGTGCGGCTGGGGTTTTGCTCTTCGGTAATCTCATTCAGGTGAAAAAGGCCCTTTAGAACTTTGGTGCCGGTAACCTGGTCTGAATGCTTCATTTCGAAGATGATATTCCTGTTGCTGACGCCATTTAATTCTATTTTCAACGGCTTATCGGATTTGTTGGTGATATGGTAGTTTATTTTATAGTCCATGCCGAATACAAGCTCATGCTGTGCAATTTCGGCTGTGATCAGGAAATCATCGGTCTCTATCAGCCTCATGCCCCGTCCGGTTCGCTCAAATTCAACACGAAGGTGCCTGCCGCCGTGTTCCCAGCTGTATTCAAAATAATCAAACCCGTTTTCTTTTCTGCCGTCGGGTTTGACCTCGATGACCCTCTTCGAATCCGTGTACCAGTCCGTATCCTGAAAAAAGTCCTGCAGGGCTTCGGTTTTCAATACGGTTGGTATAAAATTCAGCAGGTGCGTGGAATCTTCTCTTTTTTCCCAGAAGAATCCGCACTTTTTATATAACGGAACGGCTTTCGTATTTCCCGGCCAGGTATTCAGATCCACCCGGGGCCAGCCCAGCTCCACCGTTCGCTCGACACATGCCAGAACCAGCATTTTGCCCACTTTTCTTCCGTGATAATCGGGCCGGACGTTCAATAAATTGATGTACAAAGCGCCTTCATCCTGGGTATACTTATCCAGGCTGCAGTATCCGACAACCTCGTCGTCCGGGTTTATTGCAAGATAGACATTCAGGTGATGGGCATTACTGTGCTCCCGGATGACCGCATCAGCCGTTCTGGCCATACTCATGCCATTCCAGCCTTCAGCGCTTTTGTTCCACATGTCTGCAACCTTTTCAGCCAAAGCATGACTGTATTCCACAATTCTGAACTCTTCCATTTCAACCTCCGGAACTTGACAAACTTATGGTTTTCCAATGAATTACCATATATACCGGATTATATCACGCCTCCGATCCGATGGACAAGAGAAAACCTGCCTATGAAGCGAACTGTACACGCTGTTGGTAGCTGTTCATTTCCCGCGAAGAAACAAAACACCCGAAGCGGGTACCGCGGATGGCTTTCAGATACTACCCGTGAACAGTAACGCGGGTTGTTTTCTGATGCTGCATCAAAACAGTAACGCTGTTGTTTCTTTTTAACCTTTGTATTACAATGGAGTTGCAGGGATATTGCAAAGGCGGAGGAAAACATGAAGTGGGATTTTTTGGTTGAGAAAGCTCTGGAAGCAAGGAAGTTTGCGTATGTACCTTACTCGGGTTTTCATGTCGGAGCGGCTGTTTTAACGACGGACGGGAAAATTTTTACCGGGTGCAATGTGGAGAATGCTTCCTATGGCGCATCGATCTGCGCCGAACGGACAGCCATTGTGAAAGCTGTATCGGCGGGCGAACCTGACATCAGCGCCATTGCGATTACCAGTGACAGTGAGGATCTAACATTTCCGTGCGGGATATGCCGGCAGGTCATCGCCGAATTTGGTACCCGTGATATTCAACTGATTTGTGCCAATAAAAATGGAGAGTATAAGGAATACGGCATGGACGATATTTTACCGAATGCCTTTAACAGGGATGCCATGCAGAATGTTTAGGAATAAAGCCGGTCGGGAATGAGAGCATAAAGGCTCTCGAGTTGCGTAATATTTGGAAGGAACAAACTGGAAAGGAAGAATCATATGGGATTTCGCTCGGGTTTTGTTGCCATTATCGGCAGACCGAATGTTGGAAAATCAACACTTTTGAATTTATTAACCGGGGAGAAAATCGCTATCATGTCCGACAAGCCCCAGACCACCCGGAATACCATTAAAACTGTCGTCACCACGCAGGACTATCAGGCGGTGTTCATGGATACACCGGGGCTGCACCGGCCCAAAAACAAACTGGGGGACTTCATGGTGAAGTCTGCGATGAACACGCTGAAGGAAGTGGATGTGATCGTTTACCTGGTTGAAGCAACCGACAGAGGCATCGGTCCCGGGGATGCCAGGATCATCGATGAGCTGAAAAAGGTGGACACCCCGATGATCCTTCTGATGAACAAGGTTGATCTGGTGGAGAAGCCAAAGCTGCTGCCGCTGATGGAAGAATACAGCCGTGCGATGAGCTTTGAACAGATTGTTCCTGTGAGCGCGCTGCAGCCGCAGACAAAGGAGCTGGTCATGAATGAAATCGTGAAGCTGCTGCCCGAGGGTGAGGCCTTCTTCCCCGGGGATATGCTGACCGATCAGCCTGAAAAGGTACTCGTTCAGGAGATCATCCGGGAAAAGATTCTCCATTTGATCAGCGATGAAATTCCCCATGGCGTCGGTGTTGAAGTGATTCACTTCAAGGAAAACGAAGAGAAGGGGCTCTTGGAGATCCATGCGAATATTTACTGCGAGAAAGACAGTCATAAGGGCATCATCATCGGTAAAAGCGGAGAGATGCTTAAAAAGATAGGTTCCCTCGCACGGCAGGATGCAGAGAATCTTCTGGGCTCAAAAATATTTTTAAAGCTCTGGGTAAAGACCAAAGATGACTGGCGGAACAGCGATTTCATGCTGGGTGAACTGGGTTACAAAAACTAAAGGAACCCTCTTGTTTGGTGTGGGATCGAATGTTATACTTAGAAGGGCACCCTGTAAAGCGAGCGTCTCCGTATGCGAGACGCTTGTCTGTTGTTATCGGCGGATTTTCCGGTGCTCTCTTATGAAGAATCTTACAGGTTTACATCACCGACAAAAAAATCAAACTACTGTTATGGGAGAACGTTATGAACAGGATTGGCTTTGACAATGACAAGTACCTTCATCTGCAATCGCAGAAAATTCTCGAACGGATCGCATACTTTGGCGGAAAGCTGTATCTGGAATTCGGCGGAAAGCTTTTTGACGACTATCATGCTTCCAGGGTGCTGCCCGGCTTCAAACCCGACAGCAAGGTAAAAATGCTTCTCGAATTAAAGGAACAGGCCGAAATCGTCATCACCATCAATGCCGACGATATCGAGAAAAACAAACGCCGCGGGGATCTGGGCATTACATACGACCTGGATGTACTGCGGCTGATCGATGCTTTCCGTGACATAGGTCTGTATGTCGGCAGCGTTGTGATCACCCATTACCGTTCCCAGGTCACGGCCGACTTGTTTCAAAAGCGCCTGTTAAGCCTTGGCATCAAGGTGTTCAAGCATTACCCGATACAGGATTACCCGTCCAATATCCCCCTGATCGTCAGCGATGACGGATATGGAAAAAACGATTACATTGAAACCAGCCGCTCGCTGGTTGTCATTACCGCACCCGGTCCGGGCAGCGGAAAGATGGCCACCTGTCTGTCCCAGCTTTATCATGAATACAAGCGCGGGGTAAAGGCCGGGTACGCCAAATTCGAAACCTTCCCCATCTGGAACCTGCCGCTGAAGCATCCGGTGAACCTTGCCTATGAAGCGGCAACCACCGATTTGAACGATGTGAACATGATCGACCCGTTCCACCTGGAGGCATACGGAATTACGACGGTCAACTACAACAGGGACATTGAAATATTCCCTGTGCTGAATGATATTTTTCATAAAATTTCGGGGAGTTCACCCTATAAAAGCCCCACCGATATGGGTGTCAACATGGCCGGATACTGTATCACAGACGATGAAGCAGTCAGTGATGCATCCCGGCAGGAGATCATCCGCAGGTATTGCAATACCCGCTGCCTGCTTCGCCAGGGCCTGTCGGAACGATCCGAAGTATACCGGCTGGAGCTGTTAATGAAGCAGCTGGAGATCTCAACGGATAACCGGCCCGTGGTGGAAGCGGCTCTGGCCCGTTCAAAGGACACCGGCGGTCCGGCAGTCGCCCTTCAGTTAAATGACGGACGTATTATCACCGGGAAAACCACCCCGCTGCTCGGTGCTTCTGCAGCACTTTTACTGAATGCGCTGAAGGAACTGGGCGGAATCCATCATGACATCCATTTGATCTCGCCCATTGTCATCGAGCCCATCCAGGTGCTGAAAACCAAGCACATGGGAAACCATAACCCACGCCTGCATACCGATGAAATCCTGATAGCGCTGTCCATCTGTGCGGCCACAAATCCCACGGCAGCTCTGGCCATGCAGCAGCTTTCCAGGTTAAAGGGATGTGAAGCCCATTCCTCCGTCATTCTGTCCAGGGTGGATGAAAACGTATTCCAGAAGCTGGGGATCAATATTACCTGTGAGCCCCAATACCAGACCAAAAAGCTTTATCATCATTAACCTGCGAAACAACCCATGAGATCTGCCTGGAACCATAACCAGCAGTCCCCTGAGTATTACTCCTCCATACGGCCATCGCCGGTGTCAGTTTGTTTGGAAAGCGAACAGGAACGAATTGGTATACATAAAGCTTTACAGACTGCGAAAAATAGAAGGAGAACATACAAAGGGGGATCTTATGATAAAAAATCTGATGTGGCAGATGTTTAAGAATACCGGAAATATTGAATACTTCATGCAATACAGGGATGTAACCGAAAGAAAGCCTGATTTCATGACCGAAGCAGGTTCGGAAACCGCATTGGATGGTGAACATGGCGTACATCAAAACCAGAGGAGTCGTCGTACGGGAAGTCGCGGCCGGTGACTACGATAAAATACTGACGGTGATCTGTGATGAACTGGGGAAGATATCGGTGTCGGCCAGGGGTGTCCGGCGGAGCGGAAACCGTCATTCTGCCGGAACACAGGTATTGTCCTACTGTGATTGGGTACTGTACAAAGGGAAAAGTACATATAGCCTGAATTCCTGTGAAATACTGCACCCCTTCTATGAAATCAGGAAGGATCTGACGCTTCTCGCGTATGCCGCCCTGCTGATTGAGATGATACAGGACACCACCCCTGAAAATCAACCGGCCCGGGAACCTCTGGCGTTATTGCTGCATGCATTGCATCAGCTTTCGAATAAAAACAAGAACCCGGAGCTGATCCTTCGTATTTTTTCCTTAAAGCTGCTTCAAATCCTGGGATATACCCCTTTTCTTTCGGGCTGCTGCAAATGCGGCACGAAGGAAATTGATGAAATCTATTTCAGCTTCGACGATTGCGGTTTTCTCTGTGAAAATTGCAAGAGCAGCACCGCCAGGTTCCTTCGCATTGAACCAGGCACCGCAAAAG
>JAEZBW010000262.1 GCA_023426765.1 Bacillota bacterium | reverse complement strand
ATCTGGTTGCTGCGGAAGGTGTCGTTTTCCGTGAACCCGGCCACGGCGTAATAGATGTAGTTATAAAAGGCAGCGGTGCCGTCGCCGATACGCCAGGTGCTCGGGGTCTCGGGATCGGTTTCCCAATCGTATTCGCCGATCAGGGTGTCCTCGATCACCTTCTCGTCCCAGGGAATGTAGTCGAAGAACCAGACGTAGTCATGGTTGATGAAGTAATAGGATAAAAAGGACGTGAAGGTGTCCACGAGGGATAAATTGACGTAGCGGGGATTTTTCACGAAGTTCTTCAGATAATACTGAATCATCATGAGCTTGCTCAGCGACGACAAGCGATAGATGCGCTGCTTGTTGTTGGCCGTGCCGATGCCGCAAAAGCCCACCTTGAAGTTCGTTCTTTCCAGCTGGTTTTCGGCCCAGATGAAGTTCGTGACGCCGGTCTGCTTTTTCAGCACGTTGGCGTAGTGGAAAAAGTGCTTGTCCCCGGCCATGAACAAGGGAATCAGCCCCATCTCCGGGCGTTTGAGCCAGGCTTCGACGTTGAGCTTGATGTTGCGCCGCTTGCGCTTGATGTCGGCGGACACGATGATCTGCTCGATGCCGAGCTTGCCGGTCAACCGGGCCTGATTGCGCCGGGCCAGGTCGTTGACCATGCCCCAGTCGTAGGTATAGGCGATGGGCCGCAAGCCCAGTTCGCGAACGGCGTAATGCAGGCTGTAGCAACTGTCCCGACCGCCGGAAAAGGCGATGATGCTGTCCCCGTCGGCGCGCGAGCCCTTGAAGGAAGACACTTCGTCCCTGAGGGCCTGGTCGCCCTTGTAGGTGATCGGCGTATAGGCGTGACAATAATTACAAACGCCTTGCTCGTCGAATTCGATGAAGGGCATGGTTTCGGGCAGGATGCAGCGGGTGCAGCGGCGCAGGGAATTCCTGGCCGCGTCCTCGGCCTCGATGGAGTCGAAGACGCGCATGGCGCGCGGGTTGGCGTTGACGTTAAATACGGTTGGGCTGGCGTCCGGGCCGAAGCGCAACGACGTCGTCTCCAGGCTCCCCAGGGTGACGGCCAGCCCCGTGCCCGGCCGCACCTGTTCGATGCGGCACGGCCCCACGGCTGCCGCCAGCTCCGCGTCGGACAGCAGACAATCCAGGAAATGCCGCTCCGACGTGAAAACGAGGGCGGAGCCGTCCTCGGCCCGGCAGACGTACAGCGAACCGGTGTTGCTGGCCAACAGCAGCAGGTCGCGGTGTTCAAAGAGCACGCCCGTGGACACGGTGCCCTCGATGCCGGCGAAAACGCCGCCAAGGGCCGTCTCCAGGGATTCGCCTGCGGCCAGGCGGGCGTCGAGCATGGCCATCAGGACTTCGGTGTCCACGTCGTAACGCCGGGTCAGTTCCGGGTGGTCCCGCCACAGGGCGTCGACATTGACGATGATGCCGTTGTGCACCCCGACCAGGCCGCCGGCCCGCACCGGCTGGTTGTTGGTGCGAATACCCTGGAAGCCGTTGGTGGTCAGGCGGGAATGGCCGATGACGGCCTGAAACGACGGATCGCCGGGCGTGAAGCTTTCGGGAAGGACCTGGTCCATGATCCAGGCGAAGCGCCGGGTGCGCAGCAGCTTCGAGGCGGCGAACGGCGCCCGATGGACGAGCAGGTCGTCCCGGCCGCGCACGGCCAGGCCGGAAGCTTCCTTGCCGCGATTTTCCGACAGCAGGAACAGCCGTTCAATGGCTCGACGCAGCAGCGGCCGGGTCAGCCGCGAGCCGGGGCCGGGCGCGAGCCCAAAAATACCGCACATACAACCAACTCCTTGAAGCGTCCGGCCTACAGAGGACGCAGGCCGGTTTCGCCTTCCGCATAGGCCGCGCCGCAGACGGCGCAGCGCAGCGTCTCGTCGAGTTTCTCGCCGCAAACGCACATCCAGCCGATCCGCCGGGCCGGATTGCCGACCATCACGGCGTGGTCGGGCACGTCCCGGGTGACCACGGCTCCGGCCCCGACAAAGGCGTAGCGGCCGATGGCGTTGCCGCACACGATGGTGCAGTTGGCCCCAAGGGCC
The DNA here is from genome assembly GCA_023426765.1 of Bacillota bacterium. GTDB lineage: Bacteria > Bacillota > Clostridia > DSM-8532 > DSM-8532 > JAAYJG01. The sequence continues at coordinate 19,091 of JAEZBW010000262.1, read as the reverse complement.
GCGCCGTGCTTGACCAGGGTCCGCCGGACTTCGTGCATGCGCGGAACATGCGCCCGGGGATTGAAGATGTTCGTGAACACCATGGACGGGCCGCAAAAGACGTCGTCTTCCAGGGTCACGCCCTGGTAGACCGAGACGTTGTTTTGGATCTTGCAGCCGCTGCCGATGCTCACGTCCGGGCCGACGACCACATTCTGGCCGAGATTGCAGCGTTCGCCAAGCCGGGAACCCTTGAGCACATGGCTGAAGTGCCAGATCTTTGAACCCGCCCCGATGGCCACGCCGGCGTCGATCACGGCGGTGGGGTGCGCGAAATAGTCCGGGGCCGGCGAAGTCGCCAGGGACACGCGGACGCCGCCTTCCTTGAGGGATTTCCAGGCAGCGCGCCAAACCCGCAGCGCCGGCAAGCCGTCGTCGCCTGCAGGCAGGCGGCCCGAGGCCATGGCGTCGAGAAATTGTCGACACTGCGCCGCCAGGGGGTCGCCCTGGGGCAGGTCCACCCGTTGCCCCTGGGCCTGCGCCGGGGTCCGGCCGTTCCCGGCAACGGGCCGGGGGTACAGGACGAGTTCGCCGCCAAGGGGCGGGACGTCGTCAAAGAACGCGGTCTGGCGTTCGCCGACGACCACCAGCTTTTGTTCGCCAAACGGGTGCTGCCGGGACACGAAGAGGTGCGCCTGGCGTTGGTCCGGGAAAATGAGATGGATGACGCCGGTTTGGTCGTCGCCCATGGTCAGGACGGCCTGGGGCGTCTGGCCGGCCACGGCCAGGATCATGGCGATGTCCCGCAGGACGTCGGACCAGGCGTCCCCGGACGCGTCGTCGCCGCCCAGATTGCTGGCATAAACGCCGCTGACGCGGCCGAGGGTTCCGGCGGCGACCATGTCCCGCAAGCGGACCACGGCGGGATGGCCCAGGACCGGATGGCCGGCCATGAGGAGCAAGCCCTTGGCCTTGGCCGCGTCCGTCAAGGCGGCGGCCTCGGCGTCGTCCAGGGTCAAGGGGGCCTGGGCCAGCACGTGCTTGCCGGCGGCCAGGGCGCTTCTGACGATTTCGCCGCGTTCCCGGACCGGGCCGGCCACGGCCAGGCCAGCCACCCGGGGATCGGCCAGCGCCTCGGCCAAGGCGTCGGGGCCTGTCGCGGCGCGCAACACGCCCAGGGCGTTAAAAACACGAGCCCATTCCTGGCCCCCCGCGCCGATCACGGCGACGCCCAGGGGCGTTTCGGATTTCCAGCATTGTTCGGACATGGCAACCCCCCTGCAAAACGGCCGTCAGGCGGCGGCGTCGCGTACAGCGGCGATGATGCGATCCTGAGTCGACGCGTCCAGATACGGGTGCATGGGTAGGCTCATGACCCGGGTCGAGGCGGCCAGGCTATGGGGGAAATCGGCCGGAGCATAGCCCAGTCCGGTGAAGGCGGTCTGGATGTGCAGCGGCTTGGTATAATAGACCATGGCCGGAACGCCGGCGGCGGTCAGGGCGGCCATGACGGCGTCGCGCCGGGGAGTGGCCACGGTGTATTGGGCCCAGGCGCTGCGCCAGCCGGCGGGCACGGCCGGCACGGCCATGTCCGGCAGGCCGGCGAACCCGGCGGCGTAGCGGGCAGCCACGGCGTCGCGGGCGTCGAGCTCGGCCGGAAACACGTCGAGCTTGGCCAGGAGAATGGCGGCCTGCAGGGTGTCCAGGCGGCCGTTGAAGCCGATGCGCACGTTGTCGTATTTGTCGCGGCCTTTGCCGTGGACGCGGATGGAGACCAAAAGCTCGGCCAAGGCGTCGTTGTCGGTGAATATGGCGCCGCCGTCGCCGTAGCAGCCCAGGGGTTTGGCCGGGAAAAAGCTGGTCGTGGCGCAGTGGGCCAGGGAACAGGACATCCTGCCCTTGTAGCTGCCGCCAAAGCCCTGGGCACCGTCTTCCAGGACAAGCAGCCCGTGCCGGGCGGCCAGGGCCATGATGGCGTCGTAGTCGGCGGGCAGGCCGAACAGATCCACCGGAATGACGACCTTGGGCGTCAGCTTCGCGGCCAAGGCGGCCTGGGGCAGCGGGTGCCTGGCCGGGTCCTGGTTTTGCACCGCCTCGACGGCCAGGGCGAGCTTGGCCGGGTCGATGTTGTAGGTGGCCGGATCGATGTCCACGAAGATCGGCGTGGCCCCAATCAGGGTGATGACCTCGGCCGTGGCGATGAAAGTGAAGGGCGTGGTAAAAACGGCGTCGCCCGGGCCGATGCCCCAGGCCAACAGCGGCATGAACAGGGCGTCGGTCCCCGAGGCGCAGGAGACGACGTGTTTGACGCCGGCAAACGCGGCCAGGCGCTTTTCGAGTTCCGCGACTTCCGGCCCCATGATGTAGCCGCCATGGGCCAAGACCGTGTCCAGGCGTTGCCGGATGTTGGATTCAACCAACGAAAACTGGGCCTTGAGATCAATAAACGGAATGTTCATGGCATCCTCTGTCCGAAGTGTTGGACAGCCTGAAGGCGGCCCGGAGCGCCCAAAGGCGATTCCCCGTTCCCGGCGGGAACGTCAATGGCCGCGAAAGCGCTCGTAACGGCCTGCAACCATTGGCGTGGGTCGCGATAGCGCTTGGCGCTGAATGTTGTCAACCAAAGCGCGCGGAGCAATTTCCACAAAACACGGCACGCCTCCGACTTGTTCGCGACCATGCGCCTGTATTTGGGAAATTGTCCGCCCGAAATGGGCCGCCTTAATATTCCAAGGGCAGCGACACCGTCCGTCCGTCTCGGGCCGAAATGTAGGCCGCGATCAGCACTTCCAAGGACTTCAGCCCCTCGCGGCCGTCCGTTTCCGGTTCAGCCGTCCCGCGCAACACGTCCACGACGTTTTTAAAATACAACGGATGGCCGAAACCATAGACCGAGGTGGTTTCGTAGTTGGCGTTTTCAATCTGCTGATCGTAGTCCTTGGGTTCGGCGAAATCCCATAATTCAATGGCATTGACCGCGACGCCGCCCACCCGGACAGTGCCCTTCTCGCCGATGATGGTGATGCTGCCTTCAAGATTCTTGGGATAGGTGAGCATGGTCACGGCCATGGAGCCCAGAGCGCCGGAGCGCCAGCGGACATTCATGACGCCGGTGTCCTCCACCTCGATGTCGCGGGCCAGGGTGGCCGTCATGGCCTGGACGTCGGCAATGGGGCCGATGAGCCAGTCCAGCAGATCCACATAGTGGCTGGCCTGGTTCATGAACGCGCCGCCGTCCATTTCCCAGGTGCCGCGCCAGGGCGCGGAGTCGTAATAACCCTGGGGCCGCGTCCACAGCACGTTCATGTGAACCATGTGAATGCGGCCAAACCGCTTTTCCGCGACCGCCCGCTTGAGCAATTGCAGCGTGGTGTTGCGGCGGTTCTGCTTGATGACGAAAAGCCGTACCCGGGCGTCGTCGCAGGCCTTGACCATGGCCAGACCGTCCTTCCAACGCGTGGCCATGGGCTTTTCGGTCATGACGTGTTTGCCGTGCTGGGCCGCCAGGATGGCCTGACGGGAATGCTGCCCGCTCGGGGTGCACAACGAGACGATGTCGCAATCGCACTCGGAGAGCAGCTTGTCGAAATGCTTGTATCCCGGCACGCCCAAACGCGTGGCGTGTTCCTCAAGGCGCTGTTCGTCTTCATCGCACACGGCCACGAGTTCAAGATCGTCGCCAAGCTTTTCGATGGCGAGAAAGTGGTTCCGGGAAATGCGCCCGCAACCGACGACGGCAATACGGATCTTACGTCCTGTTATGTTGGTGAACATGGCTACCTTTTCCGTTTTGCTATGCTGTTATGTCAAGCCATACGTTATTATACTGCGGCCAATCCTGATTTCCTGCCCTGGAAGGCCGCGTGGACTTGCCGCGCTTTGCACCGCTCGGAAGCTTTGACGCCTCAAGGCTACGTCGGTTCTCCGAGCGTGCTCCAGACATTTCTCAACCAGGCCTCTTCCGGTCCCCGCCGACCTTCCAGGGCCTTTTCCCGCGCCTGACGACTCAGTCCCTGCTCCCAGGCCCGGAACCGGGCCAGCCGGGCCAGCTCGCGGCTTTGGGCCAGGGCCTTGGCTTCGTTGGCCGCGTCCAGCTCGGCCTGCTCCTCGGCGCTGACGTAGCCGGCCGGGCGGCGATAGTAGCCCTGGCTGGCCAGGGAACGGAAGACCCAGGCGCAGGGATCGGCCACGGGCTTTCCGGTCTTGTCCAGCATTTTCCCCTCGGCCAGTTCCCATTCGGCGTGATCCAGCCCCTGGACGATCCGGTCGGCGGATTTGCCGAGCTGGGCCAGGGCGCTGTGGATCTGTTCGAGCTGATCCACCCCGAAACCGGCCCGGGCCAGGCAAGGCCAGGACGTGCGCACCGTTTCCGGGGAGATAGAAAGATTCTTTCTTTCTCTCTTAAGAGGGCCGTTTTCGCTGTTGAATTCCACAGCTGAACTTGGCTGTTGAGCCGGTCCGCTTGGTTTGTGTGCTTGCTTTGGCTGCTGGCTTTGTATGTAAATTTTGTCTGCCCGGCGGACGCTCGTGACGGCGGCCAGGGCCTCGGTGGGGGCCAGGGAAAGGGCCCGGTTGCGGCCGGCGCCCCACTGCTCCTTGCGCAGCCAGCCGGCGGCGACGAACTTGTCGATGATGGTCCGGGCCGTGCCCAGGGGAACGCCGGTTTCAGCGGCAATGACGGCGTAGGTCGTGACCACGGGACCGGTCTCCAGGAAGTGGGCGGCCAGGGTTTTCTGGGCCGTGGTGGCGATGGGCAGGCGCGGCGGCAGCCGCATGGCCGGGGCGGCGAGTCCGCTGGCTTTGTCTGCCTGCTTTGTCTGTTCTTTTTGACTGTCTGTTTTTATTACTGCTTTTGTCTGTTGGCTTTCTGTGCTTGCTTTGTCCGCGTGCTTGATCTGCTTTGTTTGCGTACTTGGCTTGTCTGACTGCCCGCTGGCTTTGTCTGCCTGTTTTGTCTGCTCGACTGTTGGGGCCGGCAGTTGAACTGCTCTCACGAGCCCAACTGTCGGCTTCAACTGTTGAGACAAACTGCCGAGTTCGTCAGCCCTGTCCGTCTGATTGATTTTTATGAGCGCTTTATCTGCTGCGTTTGTCTGCTCGATACTGGGAACGGCGTCGGCGTCGGTAAAAGCCTCCCGACGGTTCTCCGCAGCGGCCGCCGCCCCGGGCGGCTTGCCGGCCACGCGGCTTTGGGCCGCCTTGCGCAGGAGTTGTGTCATCGACGTGGCCATGGCCTGCTCCCGTTGTTATTGCGACAGGATGCCCAACAGTTCCGTGGCCAGGGACCGATAGGCCTGGGCGCCGGGGCTTTTCGAGGCGTGGCGCAAAACGGTCTTGCTGAGCATTTCCGACTGCTGAATGTCGGTATTGACCGGGATGATGGTGGAGAACACCTTCCCGGGGTAGCTCTGCTGGATCTGTTCGATAGTCACCTTGCTGACGGCGGTGCGGCGGTCGGCCTTGTTGATCAAAAGGCGCAAGAAACGGCCGGACGGATTGTCCGGGTCGGCCTGGGCGATGCCGCCGATGGTTTCGATGGTGCGGTCCAGGCCGTCCATGGCGTAGCGGCTGCCGGCCTCGACAGGCACAAGGATGAAATCGGCGGCGATCATGGCCTGGATGGAGAACAGACCGAGGTTGGGCGGGCAGTCGATCAGCGTGAAGTCGAACGTCTTGACGGCGTGGTTTCGCAGCCGGTCGCGCAGCATGTACCAGCCGTAGTCCTCGCGGCGGGCCAGGGCCGGTTCCAGGGCGGCGCTGTCGGTCTTGTTGGGCAGCACGTGGAGCCGTTCGTAGTCAGGGGCCGGGATGACGCAGGCTTCCGCCGGGACGCCGTTGCCGTCGAGGAGCTCCAGCAGGCTGTTGCCGCCCCAGGGACTGCCGAGAAACGTGCTGGTGAGGTTGCATTGGCTGTCGGCGTCCACAACCAGGACGCGCTTTTTGCGGGCGGAAAGGGCGTGGGCCAGGTTGGCCGTGGTGGTGGACTTCCCGACTCCCCCCTTGTTGTTGGACACGGCGAGTATGATTCCCATGGGCCTTGGCCTCCCTCTACGAGTCTGCTCCGTGCCGTTGTTAGCACCGCGAATCCATGATTCACAAGGCTTTTTTTGGGGTATTTGCTGTCGTTGGCCGTGCCTTTGGGGCGCACCTTCAGGCAGTCCGTGTCCGCGTGTTCAAGGTCTTTGGGGGGAGGATGGGCGGCAAAGGATCGGTCGCTGCGAATCGTGAGGCGTCGGCTCAAGCGCGATAGAAACGATCAGCCAAGCTGAGCGTGCGAGGGCTGCCGTTTTTTGAAGCGGCCCCATGAGCCGCAATTTCTAAAACAATACGAGGTTGCCCTTGTGCCAAAGTTGCGCTTGGGACCCTTGCAGTTCGATGTCCAGGGTCACCTCGAATTCTTGGTCCGACCAGCCGTTCTCGACGCAGCGCAAACACAGGCGCTGCTGTTCGCCGATGGCCGTCCAACCCGCTTCGGTCCTGGTCATCCGGAACAATTCCCGACGCATGTCGCCCATGGCCTCATTGACGGCCACCGCCGCCCCGGGACCGGGCAAACGCGGATAGAAAACGGCCTCCTCCGTGCTCTTGCGCAGCCGCACCCGCACCACCGCCTTGTCGCCGCGCGGCGAAAGCACCGACCAGCCGCTTTCCGAAGCCGGCGTGTCCACGGCGTCAAAGGCCTCGAAGGTCTGTTCGATGTTGGAGCAGGCCAGGAGCCTGTTTTTGGCCGTCGGCGAGCTTTGGCCGGGCAGGACCAGCAGACATCGCGCCTCGTGCCATCCCGGCCCCGAGGCGGTCAGAAAGACCAGGCCCGTCAAGAGCAGTCCGAGCGGAAAAATGGCTTGCCGCGTCACCCGCACCTCCTGTCCCTCATTTCCCGGCAAAGCCGAAGGCCACGTCGTTGCGGTACAACACGCCGTGGGCGGTGTCGGCCACGTGGGTCAGGGCGTTGGCCTTGGCGGCCAGGGCATGGGCCTTGGCGTCCAGCAGCACGAAGCCGGCTTGAAGTGGCGCGTCCAGGCTGGACGCGGCATACACTTGAACGCCGTAGCAATCCGGAACGGCTAGGGAAGGCAGGGTCTCGTCCCCCGAGACAACGGCCAGGGTGCGTAGCCAGGGCGACGGCGCGTCCTTGGACAGCAGCAGCGCCGGGGCCATGTCTCGGCGCAGGACGTCGATCTGGCGTGCAAAGCCCGCATAGTCGTCATAGGCGGGACGCACGAAGAGCACGAAGGATTTGAGCGACATGGGCAACATGCCCAGGCAGGCGGCAAAAATCGGCCCGGCCGCCCAGCGGACCGAACCCGCCGGCGCGACCAGCAGGAACACGGCGAAAGACAGCAGGAAATGGGCGGAGAGCAGCCGCGTCAATTGATAGCCCGTGCCGTTGTAGGCGATGACGTAAACGGCCAGAGGCGCGAAGACGTTGCAGACATGAAAGCCCGCCAGAGCGTACCGGCGCGTCCCGGCTTTCCCCAGGCAGGAGACCGTGGCCAAAAGCCCCGTTCCTCCGGCGATGATGAGGAGATTGAGGGTGTTGACGGCATTGTCCTGAAAATTGAGCAGGCTGGCCAGATTGCCGCCGGCCTGGTGCAGCAGCGGTCCGAAATCCAGGCGCGCCAAGGCCTGGAGCATGCCCGGGCCGCTGGCGATGTGCCACGGCGAAGCGAACAGGGAAAACGCCCCGTACGTGGCCGCCAGCAATCCGCCGCCAGTGACCAGGGCCCAGGCCAGTCCGGGCCAGCCCGGCCTGGCCCGGGCCCACAGCAGGGCCGGAAACAGCACGGCCCAGGTCGGGCGCGCGAGTCCCGCGAGAAAGACCAGGCCCAGGGCCCAGGCCATGTCCCGGCCGCTGGCGACGCCGTCGGCGGCCCGGCGCAGATAGCCGCCGAGGCCAAGGGCCAGCAGCAAGGCCACGGCGTATTGGAACGCCTCCTGATAGGACAGGGGCAGATACAGCAGCGTCTGGGAGAACAGACAGAAAAATGCCGTCAGACAGGCCAGGCGGCCCAGGGACAGCTTGCGGCCCAGGCACAGCAAGGCCAGGGTGACAAAGGCCATGTTCAGGACCGGAACCAGCCAGTCGCTCCAGCCGCCCAAAAGTTTGGCCATGCCGCCATAGACCAGCGGATGGACCGCTCCGTGAGGGCCAAAGCGCAGCAACTTGGCGGTCTGGCCGCCGCTGCCGTAATAGCCGCCGGAAAACCCGGCCGCCGCAAACGTCCGCGCTTCGACGACGTACATGTACTGATCCACGTCGTAGGCCGGACAAAAGGCCGTCAGGTCGGCGCGGAAATAGTGCGCCACGAGCCCCATGGCGACAAGGGCCGGCGCAAAGGCGAGCAGCACGGCGGCGAGACGGGCGAGCAGGCGTTTTGGCATGGCGTACGCGTCGTCAGGCGGGATCGACGAAGCGGCTTTGCCCTTCCTGATGGGTCTTGCGATGGTAGCCCTTGATGCCCAGAAGGGTCAGCGCGCCCTTGGCGAACAGGGCCAGCTCGCCGAATCGGCGCACCCGCAGGAGCTTTCGCAGGATGGACAAGGGACGGAAATAAAACCGCCGATAGCACTGCTTGAGCAGCTGCGACAGCTCGGCCCTGGAGAGATGTTCCTCCCAGATGGGTTCAACGAAGTTGGGCACCGGCGCGGCGGCGTGGCCGCGCCAGACGTCGGCCGAAAAAAGGCCCTTGGCCACGCCTTCCTGGAAGATCGCCGTGCCGTCGTAGGCGATCATGATGTTGAACTGGGCGAAATCGGAATCAATGGACACGGCCGTGTCGATCAGGTGCAGGACGTCTTCCCGGGTTTTGTGGTGCGGAAAGCCGATGATCCAGTTGGTGCTGGTGAGGATGCCGCATTTGCGGCACAGGCGCACGGCCCGGCGCACCTGTTCCACGGTGATCTTCTTGTTGATGCGCCGCAGTCCCTCGTCGGTGGCGTCCTCCACGCCGAAAAGCGCCTGGCGGCAGCCCGACCGCCTGGCCAGGCGCAGCATGTCCTCGTTGACGGCGTCCACCCGGCCGCGAAACGACCAGACAATGGCAAAGCCCCGGTCGAGAATGCCCTGGGCGATGGCCGACACCCGCTTGGCCGAGGCGTTGAACAGGTCGTCGAAGAAAAAGAACTCCCGGATGCCCTGGGCGTAATAGGCCGCGATCTCGTCCAGGATGTTGTCCACCGAACGCGAACGGTAGGTGGAGTAGGGCTTGCAGCAAAAGGTGCAGTGGAAGGGGCAACCCCGGGAGGAACAGATGGTGCCCACGGGCATGCCGGTGCCGATGGCGCTGAAATAGCGTTTGAAGGGCAGCAGGTCGAAGGCCGGGAAGGGAATGGCGTCGATGTCGCGGACGTAGCCGGGTTCGCCCGAGCGGCGCACGGTCGCGCCCTCGCGCCAGACGATGCCCGGGATGTTGTCGAAGGGTTGGCCGTGCTCCAGGGCGTCGAGAAAGGCCGGAAAGGATTCCTCGGCCTCGCCCAGCACCAGATAGTCCACCTCGGGCTGGGCCATGGACTCGTTGGGATAGAGCGAAACATGGGGGCCGCCCCAGACGATGCGGGCCTTGGGCAGGCGCTCGCGCAGCCGCCGGGTCAGGATGAGGGCGTCGTAGAGGGTCGGGGTGTAGACGGTCAGGCCCACCACATCGGGCTCAAGGGCCGCCGCCCGGGCCGCCGCCTCCTCGGGATCGAGGCGGTCGAGAATGCAGTCGATGAGCGCGACCTCGTGTTTTCCCCCGGCCTGCAAGGCTCCGGCGAGATAGAGGATGCCCATGGGCGGGAACACGCCGATGTCGGTGGCCTCAAGATCCCAATCGTCCGTGGTCTTGCCGACGTGGGCGTCGGGGACATTGAGCAAAAGTATTTTCATGGTGTTACCCGGGGCTTATCGCTGAGGTGAACGCGTTCGGGCAGGCGCGAACGCGGGAAACGGTCCGCCCGGCCGGCGACGGCGGCGCTTAGGGCGGCGGGGAGGTCAAAAAAACCGCCGTCGGCCAGCGGGCCTACGCGGCCGATGGAAGCTGGACGCGCGTCGCAGGCGCGGCTTCCGACCGGCGGCCGGCCGCTGGTCAGACGCCTCCCGGCCGGCCTGGGGGCCGTTTTGGCCGCCGACGACCTTTTCCACAATAAACAGGGGGCGCGTCCTGGTTTGTTCCAGGTTGTTCCATAAGTAGCCGCCAAGGATGCCGAATCCGAGGAAAAGGGCGGCCACGATGATGAGTTCCAGCACGATGACCGAAGCCCAGCCCTGAATGGTGATGACGCCGGCCAGGGTGGCCACCACGGCGTAGATGATGCCGCAGGCGCTTAAAAGCGACATCGCCAGCCCCAGCAACACGAACACGCGCAGCGGAAACGACGAAAAGGCCACCATGGAATGGAAGGCGTAGGACAGCTTCTTGGCAAAGGTCCACATGGATCGGCCATGGACCCGCTCGGCCCGGTCGTATTCCAGCACGGCCCGGTCAAAGCCGGCCCAGATGATCAAGCCGATGAGGCTCGTTTTCTTTTCCGAGGACTGCAAAATGACCTGGGTCACGCACCGGTCGATGAGGCAGAAATCAAAGCCGCCGGGCGGCATCTCGGGCATGACGGCCTTGCGGTACAGCCAGTGGAAGGCCTGGGCCAGGAATTTGGTCATGCCCGGGTCCTGGCGGGTCCGACGGGAGCACAGCACGACCTTCTTGCCGGCCCGCCACTGGGCGGCCATGGCCGGGATCATCTCCGGCGGGTCTTGCAGATCGGCTGAGAGGATCACGGCGGCGTCGCAGTCGGCGGTCTGGGCTAGGCCGGCGGTGATGGCCGTGAACGAGCCATGGTTGCGCGAGAGCAGCAGGACGCAAACCCGGGGATCGGCGGCGGCCAGGGCTTCGAGCACCGGCTGGGAATTGTCCGGGGAACGGTCGTTGACGAACTGGAGCACGAGCTCGAAGCCAAGGCCCTCCACGGCGGCCACGATACGCCGGTAAAGCTCCGGCAGGCTCCCTTCGTTGCCGTAGACCGGCACCACCACGGCCAGACGCGGCAGACCTCCCCGGCGGCGCGGCGCGGTCATGCCGACTCCAGGGCGCGGCAAACCATGTCGGCCGAGGGCGCCCGGCCCGTCCAGTCGCCCAGGCGGCAGCGATAGCCCTCGCCGACCGGATCCAGGCGGCCGCCGCAGCGGCACACCAGCCCGGCCGGCCGGGCCGGATTGCCCATCACCAACGTGAACGGGGCCACGTCGCGGGTCACCACCGCGCCGGCCCCGACCATGGCCCATTCCCCGACGGCGACGCCCGGCGTCAGCACCGCCCCGGCCCCGATGGAGCAGCCGCGCCCCAGGGTCGTGACCTGGGCCGGCACGTAGCGTTTGCTGCGAGGATGGCGATCGTTGGCGAATACGGCGGACGGCCCGATGAACACGTCGTCCGCCACGCGCACGCCGTCCCACAGGGCCACGTGGCACTTGACCGTGACCCGGTCCCCGAGGACCACGCCGCCCTCGATGAAGACGTAATCGCAGATGTTGGCCTCGCGCCCGATGACGGCTCCGGGCAGCACGTGGGCAAAGGCCCAGATGCGCGAGCCTTCGCCCACGGCGTCGGATTCGCAGATGCCCCGGGGATGGACGAAGACGCCGGCAAGCGCGCTCACCAGTAATGCTCCTGGTTGGCGCGGTAAAATTCCAGGGTCGCGGCCACGCCCTCGGCCAGGGGCGTGGTCGGCCGCCAACCCGTCACCCGGGTGATCTTGGCGATGTTGGAATAGAAATCCCCGGGCTCCTGGGCCTTGCGTTCCGGGGAAAAGGGCGTGAAGGCGATGTCGCCGGTCCCGGCCGCCGCGATGATGCACTGGGCCAGGGTCAGGAAGTCCGACGGGGCGTCGTGGCCGATGTTGAAGACCTCGCCCTCGGCCTCGGGGGTGACAGCCAGGGCCAGCAGGGCGTCGACGCAATCGTCGATGTAGAGGAAATCGCGTTTGATGCGGCCGTCGCCGAAAATGGGGATGGTCTGGCCGTCCAGGGCCAGGCGCATGAACCAGTTGGCCACGCCGAACCGGTTGTGGCGCATCTGGGCCCGGGGGCCGTAGATGTTGGTCAGGCGGGAGAGCACGCAGCGGATGCCGTGGTTGCGGCTGTAGCTGGAAATGATGTGCTCGGCGGCCAGAAGCGAAATTTCGTAGATGCCCTTGGGGTCGGGACGCTCGTCCTCGTCGGCCGGGAGCTTCAACACCGAACCGTATTGCCCCCGCGAGCCGAGCTTTATGAGCTTGCAACCCGGGTTGAAGCGCCGCAAGGCCTCCATGACCACGGCCGTGCCGCGAATGTTGATGTCGATGTCCGGAAAGGGATCGGACAGGCTTTTGAGATGGCAGACCTGGGCGGCGCTGTGGAAAACATAGTCCTGGTCCCGAACCAGCCATTCTATGGCGGCGCGGTCGCGGATGTCGCAATAATTGATGGTGACATCCGCGCGAATGGGCGCAATGTTGCGCAGGTTGCCGCCGTACTCCTCGATCATGGCGTCGGCCAGGGTGATCCTGGCCCCGCAGGCGGCCAGACGCAAGGCCAGGCTGGAACCAATAAAGCCCAGGCCGCCAAGGATCAGCACGCGACGGCCGGCGAAAGCCTCGCGAAAAAGTTGTTGTGGGGGGATTGCTTGCATAATGCGGTGCAAGGCACATAGCACCGAGGGTATAGCGAGGCAACACCTATGGCCCCTCTCCCTCGGCAAACAGTCCGACGTCGCGGCCAGACGCGACCGGGGCCGCCGTCCTGAAACCTGCAACCCGACAACGGCCGGCAGCCGTTTTTTATCGCCATGACCGAAAGCCTTCGCGACTACATGGGCCAGGCCGACGCCTCGGCCCTTTCCGCCTACCTGCGGACCCGGGCGGCCACGCCCTGGCGCTACGCCCTGGAACAATTCCCCCAATGGCTTTTGGGCTGGGTCCCGGGCCTGCCCGGCATCGCCCTGCGCCATGTCGCCTACCGGCCCTTTCTGGCCCCGGGTTCGGCCCGGCCGGTCATCGAGGCCGGGGTCGAGCTGTTCCATGCCGCGACCATCCGGCTGGGGGCCTCGGTCTACATCGACCGGGGCGCGCGGCTGCACGCCTCCCGGGCGGCCATCGAGATCGGCGACTGCTGCCGCGTCATGCGCGGGGCGTACGTGTGCTCCTACGTGTCCCGGGCCGTGCCCGGCGAGGGCATTCGCCTGGGGCCGCGCTGCTGGGTCGGGGTGGGCGCGGTGCTGGCCTCGGGCCAGGGCGGGCTGTTTCTCGGCGAAGGGGTGCTGATCGGGCCGGGCGCGACCCTGGTCACCGGGGACCACGATTTTACGCGGCACGACCTGGCCTCCATCGATCAGGACTACGTGGGGTCGCCCATCGCCATCGGCGACAACGTCTGGATCGGGGCCGGGGCCACGGTGGTGGGCGGCGTGACCATCGGCGACCGGGCGGTCATCGCCGCCGGCGCGGTGGTGACCCGGGACGTGGCCGCCGGCGAAGTGGTCGGCGGCGTGCCGGCCCGGCCGCTGGCGAGGTAGCCGGGGCGCGACGGCCGGAGAACGGCCGCTGGCCAGGCTGCGCCGATCCCGTCCGGGCCGGACAGGATCGGCGCGGCGCGCTTAGCCGCCCGCCTTGAGATATTGGTACAAGGTTTCCCGGCTGACGCCGAACTCGCGGGCGAGCTGGGCCTTTTTCTCGCCGGCGGCGGCCCGTCGCCGCAGCTCGTCCCCGCGCTCGGGCGACAGCTTCTTCTTGCGGCCCCGGTACGCGCCGCGACGCTTGGCCAGGGCGATGCCCTCGCGCTGGCGTTCGCGGATCAGGGCGCGCTCAAACTCGGCGAACGCGCCCATCACTGACAGCAGCAGCCCGGCCATGGGCGAATCCTCGCCGGTGAAATGCAGGCCTTCCTTCACGAACTCGATGCGCACCCCGCGCTCGGTCAGGCCCCGCACCAGGCGGCGCAGGTCGTCGAGATTGCGGGCCAGGCGGTCCATGCTGTGCACCGTCACCACGTCGCCCTCGCGCACGTACTCCAACAGCGCCTCCAGTTGGGGCCGCTTCGTGTCCTTGCCCGAGGCCATGTCGACGAACACCTTGTCCGCCCGAAGGGCTTCAAGTTGTCGGTCCGGATTCTGGTCAAGCCCGCTGACGCGGACATAGCCGATACGCTGCCCCTGCATGCCGCCTCCCGCGTGCAAAATGTCAGGAAGAAGTCTATGGCTTGTCCGGGCATTCGTCAAGAAATGCTGAGTTCGATGCTATCCTGACGCTTTCGGCCAAGCCTCCTGACGTCCGGTTAGGGTACGCTTCAACATGACATCGGCAAATCCGAAACGGGTCGTCCGGCCAAGGCCGTGATCGCGGCTGGTTGCTGGCCCCGCCGATGCCGGAATCGGGAAAACGCCCGCCAAGTCCGTTTCAGGGCCTGAATGCCTGACCTGAACCGGGAAGGACGACCACAAGCGTGAAAGGCCGGAAAGAACCGGAGAAAACGTGGTTGGATGCTGTCTGGAAAGCCGACAACGTCGGCTTTACCCCGAGAAAAATTGCCGGACTTTATCCTTGTTCCAGAGCAGGGCGGCGGTCCAGCCGTCCTCTTGCTGGGGCAAGGCTTCCTCGTCTTCGAAGATGACGCGACCGGCATCCCGCTGGTCGGTCAAGGCCAGGTGGGTCGCCCGGGCCAGTTCCAGGATCGACCGAAGGTTTCCCTGACGCTTGCCGCTGGCCTGCTCCATGAGCAGGTCGCGGCGGGCGGGATTGCAGGCCACGTTGACCGGCGTGCGCAGGACAATGCTCGGGACAGGCGCTTTGGACTGGAAATAGGCCGAAGCGCCCGGCGCTTCGCCCACGTAGGCTATCCAAGGGGCAAAATGCTCCATGGTTTGGATGATCCAGGGGCACAGGTAAAAATAGTAGTCCTGTTGCACGACGACTGAGAGGCCAGGAATCAGAGCGCCGAAGAATTGCTTGATGATATGGTCGTTTAAATCCCAACTTTTGGCTGCATCGATAAACAGGAGCTCCACGCGGGCCTGGTTCCAGGTAAAACGCATCAAATCGCCTGGCGAGCAATAGACCATGTCGCTGTAATGGCGAATATTGTGCAAGTAGTGGCTGAAAAACGATTCGGTCGGCAGGTGGGCCTGGTTGATGAACGACTCGAAGCCAACGTAGGGCTCATACCAGAAGCGGTCGAAGCTGAAGATGCGATGAAACAGATTGATCGTCCTGGCGTTGGCGGTCAGCCCCCTGGCCAGGGATATGGTCGAGGAACCCAGAAAAGGCCCAAGGTCGATGATCTCGCCGATGCCCTGGTACCAATCGCGAGCCAGGGTGAAAAGGAGGTCAAGCTCCTGGGGCTTCATCATGGTGCCGACATTGTCCGGCAGGGGGGGAGACGTGACCAAGGACAGCGGGGAGACCGCCAAGGGCGCTGGCTTCGGCTCCGGAGTGGAACCGTCGGGATGGCGGTAGTCTTTTGGCAGATGCATCACCCAAAGGGAGCCCACGACTTCCAAGGCGGCCCCAAGTTCCTCGGCCAATTCCTGGACTTCCGCCACGATGTCGGGAAAGGCCGGCCCGTAATCATGCCCGCACAGGATGCCGCCGGGCTTGACGTGGCGCAGCCAGAAACGAAGATTTTGTCGAAACGTCGGATTGGTGTGAACGCTGTCATCGAAATAGACGTCGATGGGCAGGTTCCAATCCGCCATGTCCATGGGGCTGTAGCCTGGCAGGGCCACGATGTTCGGGCAATCGGCCGTATGGCGTTGGAACGTCTCCAAGCCGTAGACGACATTGAATTTGTGTTCCATGACCTCGATCCACGGAGCCCGCTGCCAGGGATCGACGCAATACACGGTGACGCTCATGGAGGCGTTTTGAGCCCAGGTCCAGCTGCTCAGGCCAAAGAGGGAGCCAAGTTCCATGATGCGCCCGTTTTCCTGCACGGTGGCGGCAAGACGGGCGATGCAGCCCAACTCCTCCTCGGTCATTTGGCCGGGAATACAGGTATTGATGCGCATTGGGTCAATCTCCATAAAGGGATGCCGGGCCGGCCCTGGCGACTTGCAAGGGCGTCCGGCAAGGCCGGCGTCGACCGCCGGTCCGAAAGGCGCGGCCAAAGGCGAGCTGATCGTTCAGAGCATTGCCGACGTCGGCGCAGACATATCAGGCTCCGCGAAAATATTGGCGACCTTTTCCACCTCGTCATAGTTTTCGACAAGGTCCCGGATGGCGTGCACGTTCTGCCGGAACGTGGCTGGATACAACTTGATCTGCGGCAACTGAAGGAAATCCAGGATCTTGGTGACTTCCCGGTCAAAATTCTCCGTTATGTCCTCGTAGACGAGATCCAGGCGTTCATGGCGCGTGAAGAACCTGAGATATTCTTGCTCCAGAGCCTGCATGGCGCCCATATGGTGCATGAAGCTCGGAATGTGGATCCGCATGACAAGCTTTTGCTTGGTGTCCACGAAATTGTTGCTGTTGTAGATCCACTCGCCGGTCTGCTCGGCCTTTTTGAAGGAATAGTACTGGGAGATGAAATCCCTGCGCCGCAACCAGAGGATCTTGATGGAGCGGTCGGCGGCCAGCGCGCTCCACAACTCGGCCGGATTGTCGATGTTTTCGCCCTGGCTAAAAAAGAGTTTGAAACCCACGGCGTGGGTATCCGCCTTGTAGCGGTGATTGTAGACCACGTCCAGGAAATCCCCGGGCACGTTGTTGCGAAGCCAGATCAGGCTCGGATCCACAAGCAAAGACGCCATATCCGGCCGGATGCCCCAGGCGTCAAGCTCCGAATAGCCCCACAAAATCTCTCGGTTGATCAGTTCGCTGTAGCACACGGCGTTGGGATGGTGCTTCAAGGCCGACACGAGCATATTGGAACCAGACCTGGCGTTGGTCAGGATGAGGAACTTTGTCATGGCGTGCGAATCCTGACTACCGTCGTGTCTCAGGCTGCGGCGGGTTTCCGTAGGGAAAGATCCGGAACCGGTAAACCGGAATGCCAATGGCGCGGTGGTCCGTCGAGGCGGGGTCGACAATTCCGGGAAACGGCAACGGTTCGGCATGGACCAGGGACAGCGTGGTCACGTCGTTTCCCTGGAGCCGGGGAGGCAGGAGGGCCGAAAGGACGACCTTGCCCAGGGACGCTTCCTCCGCCAGGGCGTGCGGCGTCCAAGCGCCGTCCACATGCACGGTCAAACCGCTCAGCACAGCCGGCGTCAATCCGTTGGCGACGACCATTTCCAGAACAAGAGGCCGCGAGCGGTCCAGGGCCAGGGCCACCGTGGCAATCTGTCCGGGACCGGTCCAGCGGAACACGCTGTTGATTATCCTGTCTATCTCCGGTTGATGCCAGTTGAGGCCGCTGAAGGCGCTGGCCATGTTCAGCTCAAGACACTGCGGCGGATTGCGGATTACGGAAGCCGTGCCTTCCTCCGTCTCGACCACGGCCAGGCCGCCGTCTGGAATGCCGCGACTGAGCACTTCGAGACGGAGTTGACCCAGGTCGGTCTTGAGATGCCCAATCTCGTCCACCAGCAGTTTGATGGCTTGCTCCATGAAGGAGAGGCCGCCGTGTTCGGCGGCGAGCTTCTCCAGTTTGCGGGCGATCTGCAGCGTGTTGTCAAAGGCGATCTCGCTGTACAGATCGGCGAAGTACTCCTTGAGAAGCAAGGCGTTGCGAGCGATATGGCTTTGTTGTGCGGGCATAAGGCGAAATTCCTTATTTGAAAGTCTCGACTGTCGCTTCCTGGGCGACGGCGCGGATTCGCTCCCAGGCTTGGTCTTGGGACGGCAGCTCGCCGTGACCGCTGGCGGCGGCCGCCGCCAGGGCCTGGGAACATCCCTGGAACATGGCCTCCGGGCTGAATCTCCGGGCTGTGGCCATGGCGGCCGCGGACAGACGCCGGCGCAGGCTCGGATCGCCGAGCAGCCGGGCAATGGCCTGGTGAAGGCCTCGGGCATCCCCTTGCCGCACGACGAGGCCCGAGACGCCATCCTCCACGATCTCCCGAACGCTGCTGACGTCGGTCGTCACCGGACAGCACCCCATGTGCATGGCCTCCAGCAGAGCCAGGCTGAAACCCTCGAAGCGCGTGGGGAACAAAAACAGATCGCTGCCGCCCAGACACCGGGGCACGTCCGCTCGGTGCGGCCAGAAGGTGACTCTCCGACCGGCCGGGTCGAAGACCGAGGTCAGACGCTGCATGCGCTCGCGCAGGGGGCCGTCGCCGATCCACAGGTAATGCAGCCGAGGATGCTCGGCCAGGAGCCCGGGGAGCATGGGCAGGATGTCGACCAACCCTTTCTGAACGTCGTGGCGGCCCACGGTGGTCATGACCAGGGCGTCCGGGTCGAGTCCAAGTTCCCGGCGCAGGTCGGCCCGGGCTTCCGCCAGCCGGGCTGGGGCGTTCAACTCCTGAGCGGCGTTTAGCAGCGGGCCGTTGTAGATGACGCCGACGCGGGACGCCTTGAGCCCCACCGAACGGGCGAGGAACAGGCGGTTGTCCTCGGAAACGCAAAACCACTGTTGCCGGACGTCCTGGCTCCACCGTAAAAGGCGGCGCTCCTCGGGCTTGAGCAAAATGACGTGCGGACAGAGATGGAACAGGGACACCGTCGCCAGGCCGGCGGCGGCCGTCGCCGCGCCGAGAGCGCTGCCGGCGTCGAGCCAGTTCATGTTCAAAAAAACGGCCTCGGGCCGCGCCTGCTCAAAAAGCCGCCAGGCGGCCTCGAACTGGATCTTGAGTCTGGCCATCACCGGGGAGTCGTCCCACCGCCACCGCAACCGGTCGCGGTGCAGGTGGGCGCCGGCCGCAACGAGTCCCTCGGCGAAGGCGTCCAGGCACGACGATTCGTCGATGCCGGCGTGGACCTCATGCCCCTGCTCCCGGAGATGGGCGGCCAGGGCGGTCATATAGGACTCCGCGCCGCCCACGGCCTGGGCCGGACTCAGCAACAGGAGCCGGGTCGGACAGGGGCGTGGGAAGGCGGCGGATACGGATTGCGTGTACTTCATGAGCAAAAACGGCCTTGTTTTCGCGGTACGTCAGTTGGAGGCGCCGACACGGCGATAGGTTCGTTGCTCCTGGCGTCCATGGCGCAGGTAATGGGCGAAG
>JAEZBW010000192.1 GCA_023426765.1 Bacillota bacterium | reverse complement strand
CGATAGCAGCAGGGTATCGCAGGAGTAATATTCCTCCGTACCCTGGATTGGTTTTCCCGTACAATCCACCTTTGCAATCGTGACCCCCGTTACTCTTTCCCTGCCATGAATATCCGTCACCGTATGGCTTAACTTCAGCGGAATGTTATAGTCATTCAAACACTGCACCACATTCCTTTTCAGCCCGCCGGAGTATGGCAGCAGCTCTGCAACCACCTTGACCTTTGCACCCTCCAGTGTCATTCGCCGGGCCATGATCAGGCCGATATCGCCGGAGCCCAGAATGACAACTTCTTTTCCGGGCATGTAGTTTTCCATATTGACCAGACGCTGGGCCGTTCCGGCGGTAAAAATTCCTGCAGGCCGGTAACCCGGGATATTCAGCGCACCCCTGGGTCTTTCCCGGCAGCCCATCGCCAGCACAATGGCCTTGGCCTGAATTTGAAAGATTCCGTCCTGCCGGTTTGTGGCTGTGATAACTTTATCTCTGCTGATCTCCAGAACCATCGTGTTCAATCTGTATTCTATCTGCAATTGATTCACTTTCTGAATATAGCGTTTTGCATATTCGGGGCCGGTCAGCTCCTCCTTGAAGATATGCAGCCCAAAGCCATTATGGATGCATTGATTCAGGATTCCTCCAAGTTCCCTGTCCCTTTCAAGGATAAGAACCCCTTCGGCACCGCATTCTCTGGCAGATACCGCTGCTGCAAGACCTGCAGGGCCTCCCCCGATAACAACAACATCATAGCTGTTCAATTTGCTCCACCTTCTTTACTTTCTTTTGTCCGATGGGAAACGATCTGAGAG
Source organism: Bacillota bacterium (assembly GCA_023426765.1). Classification (GTDB taxonomy): domain Bacteria; phylum Bacillota; class Clostridia; order DSM-8532; family DSM-8532; genus JAAYJG01. The sequence continues at coordinate 1,810 of JAEZBW010000192.1, read as the reverse complement.
GCTCCTCCGGATTTGGTCACATCCAGGAAGGGTATATTTCGTTCTCTTGCCAGAGTTTCCATCACCTTTGGTGCGCAAAAGCCGGCCTGGCATCGTCCTGTGCCGGCCCTGGTTCTTCTCTTTACACCATCGAGGGACTTTGCTCCAAGCGGGCGACGGATACTTTCTATAATCTCACCTTCGGTGACAGACTCACATCTGCAGATGATCGTGCCATAAGCAGGGTTTTTCTGAATTAAATTGTTTCGCTCTTCCATGGACAATTCTTTGGGATCCACAATCCCTTTACGAATGGGATTGAAACTGCTGTTGATCTCCAGGCCCATCTTTTCCCTGATGAGCGCCGCCGCCACCTGCCCTATGGCCGGAGCGCTGGACAGCCCCGGAGACTCGATTCCTGCAGCATCAAAAAACCCGCCGACATCCTCCGCTTCACCAAGGATGAACTCATGACCTGCTTCATGGGCCCGCAGACCGGCAAAAGACGCAATGACCTGTCGGAAGGGGAGAGCTTTCAGAATCAGGCTCGCCTTCGATATAACCTCATCCATTCCGTCTTTTGTTGTCGCTGTAGCATCCTTATCTTCGATGTCGATTGCCGTTGGCCCGACAATGAGATTGCCGTGAATGGTTGGAGAAACCAGAACGCCCTTTCCCAATTTTCCCGGTACGGTAAAGATCGTCTTGTCCACAAGAGAGCCTGTGTTTTTATCCAGAATTAAGTAATCCCCTCTTCGTGGCGTAATCTTCATTTTTTTCCCGCTGACCATGTTGTGAATTTCATCCGCATAAACTCCGGCGGCATTGACCACGCATTTCGTTCTGTATTCCCCCCGGTTTGTTTCTATTCGAAAGCCTTCCGGAATTTTTACGATATTGAATACCTTTGTATTAAAAAAGAATTGTACACCATTTTCACAGGCGTTTTCCGCCAGGGCTATCGTCATCTGAAACGGACAGACAATTCCTCCTGTGGGTGCGTATAATGCGCCAACGATATCCTCGGAAAGATTCGGCTCCATTTCCAGGGTTTCTTCCCTTGTGAATATCCGGTGGCCTTCGACGCCATTGTCCACTCCCCTTTGATACAACGCCAGCAGCTTTGGCCTGTCCTCCTCACTGAGGCAGACAACAAGGGAACCATTTCTGCGGAAGGGGATATCCAGGTCTTTTGCCAGCTGGTCCATCAACCGGTTTCCCAAAACATTCATTTTTGCCATCAACGAACCGTGGGCAGCGTCGAAACCTGCATGGATGATGGCACTGTTTGCCTTTGATGTCCCAAAGCAAACATCTTCTTCCTTTTCCAATACACAGGCATTCACTTTGAATTTTGAAAGTGCCCTGGCTATCGAACAACCGGTAACACCTGCTCCAATAATTAAACAATCATACATGCAATCTACCTTCTATCCTTTTTATGGTGATGCTGTGCGAAACCCGTTGAAAGCTTACGCATGGCAATTTGTGTTTCACCCAATGAGTAAGAACCAAATCGCCATGCGCATGAATCAATGTACTTTTATTCACTAAATGGGCCGGTTATTATTACTCATATGAACCCCTTGCTGAACACATGAGCATATGGAAAATTACCATGGAATAATGACAAATAACAGTTGAGCCAGCAGAGCACCCATAATCGGACCGATTACGGGAATCCAGGAATAACCCCAGTTAGAGCTTCCCTTTGCTTTAATCGGAAGGACCGCATGGGCTATACGGGGACCAAGATCACGTGCCGGATTAATGGCATAACCTGTCAAACCACCCAGAGACATACCAACCGATACGATGACGCCGAATACAA
>JAEZBW010000149.1 GCA_023426765.1 Bacillota bacterium | reverse complement strand
GATTCGCAGAGCGGTGGCGGAGCACCGCCCACCTCTATCTTCGCCGGGCAGGCTTGCCCTTGACAGACTTGGCGCGGCTCATCTAGAGGTTTTACTGCTCATCGGCGTCGCGACTGCGGGACGTTATACGTAATGCGGTAGGGGGTAGGCGCGCCCGTCCATGGGCGCAAAAGAATGGAGGGTGATTGCTTGATTAACTTGAGATATAAGAGCTATTCTATTGAAGTGTTTGAAGATAATTCTTATTCTTTGAAATCAACGGACAACACGCTATTTTTATGATTATGTTTATGGATGTACTACAGATATAGGTAATGAGAATTTTTTATATATAACTCAATACGGGGTTGTCATTAAGGATCAAGCCGGATCTTAAAGAAGTGCAATATTATTAACGGGAAGCGGAATTAGCGGTCCTCCTCATGAAAAGAGTGTTGTTGTTGATGAAGATTGTTTGGTGGTTATTTTAGGTGATTGGATATTTAGTATAGCTATTCCTGATTTGCAATTGAATTGGTATATTAGGTGTGGAAATTGTGTATCTTGCTTTGAAGTGTATCTTGTTAATGGCTTTTATTTAGTTCATGGTGAGTGTTCTATACTGCGCATAAATCGATACGGTAAAATTGAATGGGAATTTACTGGAAGAGATATTTTCACAACTGCTGATGGTAGAGATGTTTTTGATATCGTTGATGATAGAATTATTGCAAAGGATTGGTTGGATTATACGTATATACTTAGCTTTGACGGAAAGTTGATAAATCGGTAAGTTATATAAGGGCCGCCGTCCGTGGCGGCTCCGAGCAAGTGGACCCTACCGCACTACGCATAACAAAGCAGTCGGCGCAAGGGTGCCAGGGGAAAGTCATCCGGCCTTATACCATTGACAGTAGAAGCGCGAGCAGGCACCACACCGATTCGCTGGGTGCGAACACCGCCAGGGAGAAGGGCTTCGAGGGTCCAGCTCATCGGCGTCGCGACTGCGTGGACGTTATACGTAATGCGGTTCATCGGACGTCGCCCGGGCTCCAGCCGTCGGGCGAGAATAGATACAGGTATCGTTTCTTGTGTATGTATTTGTGCAATGTTAAGGGGGTAATGGTGTATGTTAAAGATGAAATGTCCTGTATGCAAATACAAAATGCCTGATAAAACAGCAGTATTTCAAAATAACACATATGAATGTAGCAAGTGCAAATCATCACTTAAAGTATCGTGTTCTTACAAGATTGCATACTTTATTATGCTGTTCTTAGGTTCATTTATAGGCGTTTATACTATTGATAATTTATTAGTTGATAAAAATACTATTGTGCTAAAGTTTGTTATACGTCCACTTATTATTGGATTATTTGTTGGGATAGCAACTTTTTTGTGTATACTATTGTACCCCAATAAGTTATCAAAAAAATAGTAGTATCTTACCTATGTCTAAAAAAATGTAAAGTAATCCGGCCTTGACTCCGCCGAGCGGCCGGAGGATGAACCGCACTACGCATAACAAAGCAGTCAGCGCAAGGGTGCAGGGAGAATGTCATCCGACCTTATACCATTGACAGCAGGAGCGCGAGCAGGCACCACACCGATTCACTGGGTGCGAGCACCGCCAGGGAGAAGGGCTACGAGGGTCCAGCTCATCGGCGTCGCGACTGCAGGACGTTATATGCAATATGGCCTGTCAGACGTCGCCCGGGCTCCGCCGTCGGGCGAAAATGATCGCTCTGCGTTAATATGGCAAGATACTTTATGAGGTGAAATAAAGTGATAAAGCTAACTCAACTAGATTTAAAGGAAGTAAAAGTACTAGAATATGGAATCAATGAAGATAATAGAGGAATCTCATATAAACTTTTTTCTAAGGATGAGTTGGCGAGTGTTGGTATCTTTACGGAGTTTCTTGAAGAGATTTTATATTGTCCTGCTAAAAAAGGAACACTATATGGAATCCATTTTCAAAATTATCCCAAAGCCCAGTCCAAACTGTTATTCTGTACTAAGGGCAGGGGAATAGATTTTGCAGTTGATTTAAGACATAATTCAGATACATATAAAAAGTGGGTTTCTGTTGAATTAACACCTCAGAATAGAAAACAGATTTATATTCCAGTAGGCTTTGGACATGCTTTTTTATCTTTAGAGGATGATACGCATATTGTTATGAGAATTGATAATTATTTTGATTCAGAATTATCAAGATCCATAACATATGCTGATAAAGAGCTTAATATTGAGTTTGACATTATTGATCCAATTTTATCAGAAAGAGATAAATATGCTCCAAGTTTTAAAAACTGTGATTGTAATCTATAAAAATATCAAGGAAATCCGGCCTTGACTCCGCCGTGCGGCCGGGGACAGGCCATACTGCACATAACAAAGCAGTCGGCGCAAGGGTGCCAGGGGAAAGTCATCCGGCCTTATACCATTGACAGCAGGAGCCCGAGCAGGCACCACACCGATTCGCTGGGTGCGAGCACCGCCAGGGAGAAGGGCTACGAGGGTCCAGCTCATCGGCGTCGCGACTGCTGAGACGTTATATGAAAGATTGCCCATCGTACGTCGCCCGGCCTCCGGCGTCGGGCGAATAGTGCTTCTGCAATAGTTAAAAGGCTAATAGGTATTCCACAGAAAGGTTACTGCACAAGGTGAAGAGAGTGTTGAGTTCTCATGAATGTATACATAGGTAAGGGGCGTAGTGGTGGGATATAAAATAATAAAATTAGTGGTAACAGTTTTAATCGTAATAATTTTTGTATTCATAATCTTGTCAGTATTATATCTATTCAATGGTTCATTTGAATTATATCCTACAGATGAGCAGACCGGAAAAATAAATCTTTCAATGGTGTCATTGATTACTATGTTTGTGATTATAGAAATTTTTTTATTTGTTATTCGAAAAAGGACCAAGATAAAGTAAATTTATATTTGTTTAGAAATGTTATATAATGGATTTGATTTATAAAGGAACTCCGGCCTTGACTCCGCCGAGCGGCCGAAGGATGGGCAATCCTTCACATAACAATGCAGTCGGCGCAAGGGTGCCAGGGGAAAATCATCCGACCTTATACCATTGACAGCAGGAGCGCGAGCAGGCACCACACCGATTCGCTGGGTGCGAGCACCGCCAGGGTGAAGGGCTCTGTGGGTCCAGCTCATCGGCGTCGCGACTGCGGGACGTTATATGACATCCAAAAGGCCTTTAAATTAATTTGAGCCCGTCTGTGGGCGCAAGAATAATGGAGGTACGATGCTTGATTGATGTGTCTTTTACAGAATTTCTAAGTGGGCATATTGGTTCTATTAATTTGGGGGATTCTGTAAGTGCGGTTGAAAGGACATTGGGATTACCAGACGATTATGGTGGCATATCTAGAAAGTATAAATTGCCTTGTATTTGGAAGTATGGTGATTTTGAGTTCCATTTTGATAAGAAGAAAAGGGAATTAGTATTGCTGTATATAGATTTTGAAGGTGAAAGTGTAAAAAACGGCGGATCCCATTTTATGGTTATG
>JAEZBW010000321.1 GCA_023426765.1 Bacillota bacterium | reverse complement strand
GCTGCTGTCCAGGGCGCTAATCGGCGGTGCTCGCGATGGCTATTTGATTGTAGTGTAAGGAGGAAAATGAAAGCAAAACTGAAACCAATCCACGATCAGGTTGTTGTGTTATTTGGCGCCACCAGCGGCATTGGGCTGGAAACCGCGCTGCAAATGGTTGAAAAAGGTGCACGCGTCGCGATTGTTGGCCGCAGCCAGGAAGGGCTGAACGATGCCATGGAGCGAGTCCGGCAGCACGCGCAGGCGCACCGCGAGATTACCAACCGAACCAATGGAGGATCGGTGTACCCGATTGGCCGCCGCGAGTGGATGCAGGGAGAGATGGGCGCCACTGGAATGACGGGCACTGGCGAAAGCACTGGCTTTGCCAGCGCCGAGTCTGGCGGTTCGCCAATGGGAACCAGCACCATGGAAGACCAGGTGATTGCCCTGGAGGCGGATATCACCAAGTGGGAAGACGTGAAAGGCGTGGCCGACCAGGTGGTACAGCGCATGGGCCGCATCGATACCTGGGTGAACATTGCGGCCGTGGCCGAGTGGGCGCTGTTCGAAGATACCAACCCCGAGGAGTTCCGCCGCATTATCGAGGTGAACCTGCTCGGGCATGCCTACGGCACCATGGCTGCCCTGCCCTACATGAAACAGCAGGGTGGCGGGTCGATTATCTCGGTAGCCTCAATTGCCGGGCGCGTGTCGGTGCCGTATCAGAGCGCCTACAGCGCCTCGAAGCACGGTCTGATGGGCATGATCGAGACCTTGCGTCAAGAGCTGCGGCACACCAATGTTCCGGTGAGCGTCACCGCGATCATACCGGCGTCGGTCAACACGCCGCTGTTCAACAAGGCGCGCACAAAGCTGGGCGTTGAGCCAGAACCGATTCCGCCGATCTATGATCCGCGCATGGTGGCAAAGGCCATCGTCTACGCCGCATCGCACCCGGTCCGCGAGCTAATCGTTGGCGACTCAGGATACATAGTCACCTACATGCGTCGTCTGGCCCCCACTCTCACCAACAACTTCCTGGGCGCTACAGGGTTCCGCAAGCAGCGCTCGGATGAGCCAAAATCCGCACAGGCGCCAGACAATATGTACCATCACGTATCAGGCTACAATTCGGTTTCGGGTGAATTTACCCCACGAACGATGAAGGTCAGCCCGCTGACCTGGCTTTCTACCCATCCGAAGGTAAAGATGGGCATTGTGAGCGCGTTGATTGCCGGGGCAGGCTTTCTGGTCGGTTCGAAGATCGTGCGCAGCCGGGCACAGCGCCGACGTTCGTTCAGCTACCGGGCGCGCAATTTTGGCCGCCATGCCACTGCGCTGCTCGCCAGCCTGCCGATGATCTCGGACCTGCCCATGTTCCGGCGCCGCACGCTGCCGCAGCGCATCATCGATGCAATTCCGGTCGACCGCAAAACCATTGACCGGGCCTATCACCGCGCATACGATGGCACGGTATCGCGGTTGCCTGGGCGCAAGCCGGTGGCAGCCAAGCTCACCGAGAAGATCGCCGACCGCGGCAAGATTGCTGCCGGGGCGGTCGTCGCGGGGAGCAAATTGGCGGCTCACAAAGTCTCAGACACCGTTTCCGAAATCCACATGCCCGACATTCACATGCCCGACCTCCGCCGCCGGAAAACGGTAATGGACCGGGTAAAGGACAAAGCCGAAGCGGTACGCGACAACATCACCTGCTAATCCTATTCGCTTGAAGGAAATCGCAGCCGCCCAGAAGAGGTCCACTTCTGGGCGGCTGCATCTTTTTAATTTAACATGTGTATTTGTATTGGCAGGGTTGATGCATCAACCCTGCCAATACAAATACACATAATTGTTACTTTTTCTTTGGGGGCGCTGGCCACTCGGGAACGTTTAGCTGCTCCTGCGTCTTCAGCTCGCCGCGCTCATCGATATGCAGCACCTCAATGCCTCGTCCCAGCATCATAGGCGCCAGCATCCAGGCGCGGTGGCACTGCTCGGGGCGCTGTTCGGCGCACATCATGGCCAGCAGCTCTCCGGCCCGCACCGCGGCTTCGATCTGATCCAGCGAGGCGCGCACGTCTTCTCGCTCCTGCAAACGCTCTACATCCACCTTCCCATCAATCACGTACTGCGGGTCGAGCAGTTTGCCGCCCAGCGCCTCGCCCATGTAGCGGTATTCAATCCCTGCGCCCTCCAAATGCTGCTGGAAGAGTTTCTTGCGATAATCCGGACGGAATCGCGAATAGGGCATTGAGCGTGCATCGACCAGCGCCTGGATACCGTAGCGCTTGAGCAGTCCAATAAAATCGCCGATGGCGCGGCCGCCATAACCAATCGTGTAGATTTTCATGTAACCATTATAGAGTGGGATTCCGCTTGTTGGGGGAAGACCGTTACCCAAATACACACACAACCCCTCAAAATAGCATCAAGCTTTTCTACAATCTGTTGACGGCTTGAAGTGTGGGTTTAAAATAGGAGGTGAGCAGTCGACATTCTATCCTGCACGCTATCGGCTGCGTGAAAAGCAATTTTACGACCCGCATTTGGGCGATTGGAGGATTTTTTGTACCAAACTTTCCGAGGATTTGCTATTTCATTGGCGATTGTACTTGCCATGGCAGCCGCCTTTACCGCTGGCAGGCTGTACGATGACCGGATGCTTTTACCGGTAACCGGCCTCTCAAGCCCCCAGAATGGGGCAACCGCAAACCCCACCCCTGGCCCGCTCAACCCGAAGCTAATCGAAGAGGCCTACAATACGATACAGGAACAATACGCTGACCGCGAGACCCTTTCGGAAACCGACCTGACGTATGGCGCGATCTCCGGTATGGTCGACTCGCTGGGCGACACCGGGCACAGCCGCTTTATGACACCCGAGATGCTCAAATCGCACCAGGAGGCCACTCAGGGGTCGTTTGAAGGGATTGGCGCGCTGCTGAATGTCAACGACGAGGGCAACCCGGTCATTCTCGCGCCAATGGATAACTCCCCCGCAATGCGGG
>JAEZBW010000317.1 GCA_023426765.1 Bacillota bacterium | reverse complement strand
CGGTATGTTCGTGTGCAATGTGGCCGAAACCGAAAAGTTCGATCCGGCTGGAAATGGCAAGGTGAAGCTGAAAATTTCAGGCGGATATCTGGACAAATCAGGCATGCATATTGATGGAACGATGGATCTGCAGTTTGGAGAGAACGCCGAAGAAATGAACCTGATCGATGCTCAGTTCACCGATCTGATCCTGCCTTCCAACATGGCGAACCTGCACAAGAATCAAAATCCGGGCATATACGGCACCGCCCTGTTTGACAGGCCATATCTGGTGGAGTTCAATCAATTCCCGATGGAAGTTCGTGCTTTCAAGCTGACATCTGTGATCATTCCGATGAGTAAGGTGACCTATGGGGACTATACGGGGCCTCGTTACACGACGAATATGAACCTGTGGGGTGGCATGCAGCTTTCCGACAACCTGACGCTGAATACCAGCAAGGATACCGATACGATACGCCTGAACGATATTTTCTATGCACCAGGCTTTTCTTATGAAGAATCTCATTCAGAAGTGGTGATAAATTTTGAGGAGTTTGCCGAAATCACCGGAACCGGAACACCCATTGCAAGCAATGGTGGCTTAATCGAATATGACACCAGCAATTTCAAGATTGCCTTTACCTCGGCGGGAAGCCTGATGCCGGATGGCGGTTTCGATATCAATGCCAGGATAGGTTATGATACAAATAAGGAGCGGTCTTATTTTGCAGTAGCGATGTACTATACCGGCCCGGGTATTCCGTTCTCCATCGGGGAGATTCGTGATATGGGTGCCATGCTTGGCTATAACATGGATATGGCCACGAACCCTGATGGCACCTATGCTATACCCGACGGAAGGACCGCCCTGCTGGGCATGGTGGACACGATGTCGGTAAATTCCGGCAGCGGAAATTACTTCTTTGCAGCGGCCTGTAACATGCAGATAGGTTATGGCAGTATCAGCCTGGGAGAGGTAAGGGACATTTACCTGGTCGTTGAAAAAGGCCCCACACTGGAAATGGGCGGAGCCTATTACGGCCCTGACAGCGTGGATGATTTTGGCGGTTCAGGCAGCCTGAAGAAGATGGGCGATGCCTCTATCGGTTATTACCACCGTCAAAAACTGTTTAAATTCAGCATCAGTCTGTATGACTTCGGCATGTATGGCCTGACGGTCAGCGGTGACATGGGGTTTGAAATGTCCCCCGATTACTGGGAGTTCCGCATAGGCTACCCCAATATGCTGACGACCAAAGGCGGCCCGTTCAACGTTGGTTTTGGTCTTGCCATCCGGGATTCGGATATTGACGAAAGCTACATTAAGACGAAAGCTCAATTTGGCTTTGATGCCAAGGGTGATATCGGGATTGTTTATGTCAGGGCATTCCTGACTGCAGGCGGTGAAGGGATATACACTGACAATAACCTGTGGCTCAGCGTTTATCTGCGTGGCGGCGTTGAGGGAGGTGTCCGCGCATTGGGCAAAAACTTCAAGGTGATAAGCCTGATGCTGGAAGCCAACGGAGATCTAAAGAAAAGCTCCAGCGGCAAATGGTCGCTTGACGCCAATGCCCGCATCAGTTATCATGTGGATTTATGGCTGGACGACATAAGCGGGTCGGTAAACTGGCATATCAATACGTCGTTTTAGTAGACTTAGTACAAACAGGAGCTGTTTAAATTAAAGAATTGGAAACAACAATTACTAGATGAGGCCACCATCCGAAGTGGCATTTGGTAGCTAGGTATATACCATTTCTCATAACATCATAACAACGGAAGCGATAGCAAGAAACGCTTCCGTTGTTTGACTTGAAATAGCTTCTTCTTGTATAAATTCTGACCTAAATTCTTCTAAAAGTATGGTATAATAAAGCAAGTAATGTAAAAAGGAGAAGTTCTTTTTGGATAGTTATAACCAGGCAGTTGAACTGTGGTAATCATATCAAATTTTATCTGCCGCCGATTTGGATAAATACCTTGATCATTTCCGAATCCTGTTTGCGTTCCATTCAGAAAAAATTGAGAATGAGGAAATCACTAATCACGATACAAGGGAGATTTTTGAAAACGGCAGGGTTACGGATTATACCGGATTTTCTGAAAGTGTGATAATGAAATAAAAGAAGGAAGAATTGGAATGAAGGAAATCATCAGAAGCATATTTATTTCTTTAGGAGCAGATGTCTGCGGCATAGCCAATATTGAAAGGTTTAAGGATGCTCCGGAAGGGTTTCATCCGACCGATATCTATAAGGACTGCAGGTCAGTCATCGTATTTGGAATAGCGCTGCCCAAAGGGGTGGAGAAAGTAAATCCCAGAATTATTTATGGGCACTATAATACCGCAGGGCTTTCGGAACTTGATAGAATCGCTTATTTGGCGGCACGGGAGATGGAAAAGAAGCTGAATACCTATGTGGTACCTATTCCTTCCGATGGACCCTATGAATATTGGGATGCTGAAAAATTGGAAGGACGGGGGCTTGTCTCCATGAGACATGCGGCAGTGCTGGCCGGGATTGGTACACTGGGGAAAAATACATTGCTGATGAACTCTGAATATGGAAACAGGCTGGCCCTCGGTGCAGTTTTATCAGAACTTGATCTGCCATCAGATGAGCTGGCAGAAGAGATATGTATTAAAAGCTGTCGGTTATGCCTGGATAGCTGTCCGGTGAAAGCACTGGATGGGGTGACTGCGAACCAGTATTTATGCCGTACTCATACATATGCAACGAATGAAAGAGGTTTCTCAGTGGTCAACTGTAATCGCTGCAGAGTAGTGTGCCCCAGAGCATTCGGCAGGGAATAATCTGAACACGAGAGAACAAATGAGTAAGAGTGGGAGAAGTGTCATGAGAAGAGAAACTATCGCTTTGCGTATAAATCCGGGTGAAAAGAACAATTTTAAGCGCCATTGCAGAGAAACATGGCCTGAACTGAGTTCACAATTGGATGATCAGAAAGTAAGAAATCTTTCATTCTGGTGTGCTGAGGATATGGTATTTGGTTATTGCGAGGTACATAGTGATCTTCACTCTCCGCTTGCACCGTTTTATGAAGCTATGGTAGATTACTGCGACTTGATTGCAGGCCTGGATGATCCCATGAAATTGATGTATAAAGATATCGGGTATATACGTGAGGATAAATCAATAATCAAACACCGGGTTTTCATTACAAAACTGAAGCCCGGATGCAGGGAAGAGTACAAGCATCGCCATGATGTTTTGGTCGAATCCCGATGTGGCAGGATTAACCCGGGCCCCGAAAGCAACTTTACAATTTGGAATGGCGGTGACTATATTTTCGGCTACTGCGAGCTGGACAAGTCCATGTTGAAGGAGCCCAGCGAGGAAGAAAAAAAGGCCACCATTGCGTGGGAAACACGCATGCTTGAAATTATGGATTGGATCACCGATGATGTGGACTGGCTGACTGGCCTGAAACACGAAAAAATCGAACGGCTTTTTTAACAATGACAGTTTCACTTAAAATGGATTTCGCTTCACTTAAGACGACATTTTTGTTCGTTATTCACCCTCAGTTTTCAGCAGCGCAGCCAGGAAGGCAAGAGTCAGACCCTGTCCCCAGCCCTGCACACGTTTTTTGGGCACCAGCTTGTAGTCATCTGCACAGTGCATTACGGCGGTGCCGGCTGAAACATTTCTTACCGAACCGTCTTCATCGATATTCGCAAGAATACCCTTATAAGCTTTTTCAATGTACTGATGATGCTGCGGATGCCTGTGTAATGCCAGGGCGGCTGCGATACCGGCCGACGCGGAGGTTTCGGCATAAGAGGCCTCATCATTTAAAATCGTGTGCCACAAGCCTTCTTCGGATTGCAGCCTGACCAAAGCACTCAGTTGATCCTCAAGCGCTCCGCCAATTTGCATCCACATTGGCATGAACGGGTTCAGCAGCTTGAA
>JAEZBW010000094.1 GCA_023426765.1 Bacillota bacterium | reverse complement strand
ATCCAATACAAAGGTGTTATTCTATAACACTTTGTTTGACGAGAATGCATCCTGCCATCTGGCATTGGGAGAAGCATATCCCGTTTGTCTGAAGAATGGGGAGAATATGACGAAGGATGAACTGGAAAAAGCGGGCGTGAACAGCTCACTGATTCATGAGGATTTCATGATTGGCAGTGAGGATCTGGAGATAACGGGGATCACCGCAGAGGGCAAAAAAATACCCATTTTCGTGAAAGGAAACTGGGCTTAAGATGCATAGAATATAGTCGGAGGACGGCAGAATGTCTTTTTTTGATGGGAGCCAGAAGGAAATTGGGAGGGGAGCGCAGGCCGTTGTATATGAATACAAGGGTTTTGCTTATAAAGTTTATAAGGACGAGTACCCTAAAGAGTGGATAAAGGGTGAAATCCAGATTCAATGTGAAATCAATAGAACCGGTTTACCGGTTGTACACTATGAAAAAACCGAGGAGCCCAATATCATTAAAATGGACCTTATTCGTGGAATAACTCTGGCCGATCGCATGCAGAAGCAAAAATACAAAACAGGCCTGGAGGATTTATTACAGCTTCAGAAAAAGGTCATCGCTATCACAAACACGCAGCTCCCAACCCTGAAATCTTTTGCGGCTTACGATTTTCATCGGCTGCAGGTTTCTCAGGACAGGAAAAACAGGGCACTGAACTATTTGGAAGAGATCGGTGAACAAAGCAACCTGCTTCATCTGGATTTTCACTTTTTGAACATCATGTTTGCAGATGAAAAGTACTACATTATCGACTGGATCAATGCAAGGCGCGGGAACCCGATTTTTGATTATGCACGAAGCTATGTGATCATGGATGAGTTTGCCAATCGACTCAGCCGGAAATATCTTACGCTGATTCACAAAGAAAGGGAAATAGACAAGACTGATATAAAGAAGGCAATCTATGTGATGGCATTGCTTCGTTTAAATGAAAACCAAAGTGGGGAAAAAACCATGAAATTGATTGATGCTGTTGAAAGTGAACTGGCGTGATGAAACTCCGGTTTTTGGATAATCGATGAAATCCCGGCGTTTTTTTTGAGTATTTACTTTCACCGGGGTAAAATAACCATGAGGAATAATGCCGGGGATTCCATAAGCGGCAGGTAAACCACTCGGACAAGGAGGACTTCAAATGGGCTTTGTTGACAGCCTTAAAAAGAGGCGTTCTTACTATCAAATCAACAAGGAAATAAAAGTGGATGAGCAGCAAATTGTTTCGATGATTCAGGAGGTGGCTCTGAATACTCCCGATGCATTTAACATGCAAAGCGCAAGGATTATCGTACTGTTCAATGAAAAACACAACGAGCTCTGGGATCGGATTTACGACGCGTTTCAAGGGAAGGTAGCCCGGGAAAAAACAAACAGCTTCAGGAATGGTTATGGCACCATCTTGTTCTTTATCGATGAAGACACCGTGAAAACCTGTCAGGAGGAATTTCCAACCTATGCAGATAACTTTCCGGTTTGGGCAAACCAGGCCAATGGCATGGTTCAAAGCAATCTGTGGGTTGGCTTAAGAGAGCTTGGGCTGGGTGCATCTCTGCAGCATTATAACCCCGTAGTCGATGAAGCGGTTAAAAACCTGTCAGGAGCGGACGCAAGCTGGAGGCTTGTTGCCCAAATGCCCTTTGGTGCTATTGAGAGTGAACCGGAACCTAAAGAGAAAATGGATATTACACAACGGGTTCGTTTCATCCGGTAAAATACACGAAAAGGCTGCTGCATGCATGGTTTGGAGCAGTCGTCACTCTGAAACTCATCGGCCGGGTGGAGAAGAACATAAAGGGCTATTGTCGTATGCAAATTGAATCTTCAAATTTATTTGATAAAATGTGTTAAGCGAATTACTTTAGGGATAAATATGCAATATAATCAATTATGAAATGATTTACAATTCGATATTCCAGAGAGTCAATTTCTCTTGTGAATAAAAAATTGGATGAGGAGAGGTTACCATGAATCGAGAAGTACAAAAATTCTACATTTGCAAGCATTGCGGCAATATTATCGGATTAATCAACAATGCAGGTGTTCCTTTGGTTTGCTGCGGAGAAGAAATGACAGAGCTTGTACCGAATACGACAGATGCATCCGCTGAAAAGCATGTTCCCGTGATTAAGACCGAAGGCGGCAGGGTTACTGTTGAAATTGGTTCCGCAGCCCATCCCATGACAGAACAGCATTATATCATGTGGGTTTATATTCAGACAGCAAGAGGCGGTCAGCGCAAGAACCTTACACCGGATTCAAAACCCAGTGTTGAGTTTGTGCTGACTGATGATGACAAACTGGAAATCGCCTATGCCTACTGCAACCTTCACGGGTTGTGGAAAGCAGACTATGCCGGAGCTTAAGGCCTGAAGATGTTCACAGAACATAACCTTAAAGAATATTCAGAAAGAAAGGATGAGATGGAAATGTTAAATCAGGAGATCGTAAAACTTTTAAATGAACAGGTGAATAAGGAATTTTACTCTGCATATCTGTACCTGGATTTTGCAGGATACTATGCGGATATAAACCTGAACGGTTTTGAAAACTGGTACTTCGTACAGGCACAGGAAGAGAGGGATCACGCGCTGCTGTTCCGCCAGTATTTGCTGAATAACGGCGAACCCGTTGTCCTGGAACAGATTGCTGCCCCGGACCAGAAGTATGAAAACTTCCGCGAACCGCTGGTGAAAGGCCTGGAGCATGAGCAATATGTGACGGCTTCCATCAACACCATATATGCCGCAGCTTTTAAAATCAATGACTTCCGCACAATGCAGTTCCTGGATTGGTTCATCAAGGAACAGGGCGAGGAAGAAAAGAATGCGGATGAGAATATCAAAAAGTTCGATCTGTTTGGAGGAGACCCCAAGGGACTGTATATGCTGGACAGCGAAATGAAAGCCCGGGTCTATGCTCCCCCATCACTGATTTTGGATTAATGATTGAATACTCAAAAATAACAGGGGCGGTTCTATGTTGTCAATGACACAGAACCGTCTCTTTTCTTTTACGTTTTTTTCTTTTTCAGAAAGATTCGTGTGAAATTATCAAATTAATCTGTTATACTACAAATATTAACTGCTTTCCACTTATTCTCTGGATTTTACGAGGGCAAACATGGCGAAATCAAAGCAAAGCAACACCGTCCGGAAACCCAGTGCGCTGTTATTTTATCCTGTAGGGCTTATCGCAAAATTGTATTACCGGTTGGTTTTAAAGCATACGGTGGACAAATCGGCCATTCGCGGGTTAAAGCCGCCATATCTGGTTGTGGCCAATCACAGCTGCTGGCTTGACTATATGATTACTGCCATTGGCATGTACCCGGTGAGGATGAATTATGTCGGCGCTTATAATTTTTTCAGGGATAAGGTTTTAAGCAGAGTTTTTACCTGGATGGGGGTCATCTCCAAATATCAGTTCACCAATGATCTCACCGC
>JAEZBW010000011.1 GCA_023426765.1 Bacillota bacterium | reverse complement strand
GGCTCAAGCTGCGTGAATGGCAAGACGTGCTGCTGCTGGAAGTGGGCGATGACGGGCAGGGTTTTGACGCCGAAGACGTACCCGAGGTTTCGCGCCACGGGCTGCGCGGCATGCGCGAGCGGGCAGAGATGATCGGCGCGGATTTCCAGATTGTCAGCCAGGCGCACCAGGGAACCCGTGTGCTGCTCTCGCTGCCGCTTCCGCTGGAAGAGGAGACAATTCAATGACGAACACAATGCGACTGGTGGTTGTTGATGATCATGCCCTATTCCGGCGCGGGCTGGTCGGGCTGCTGGAAGAAATGAGCGGATTCGAAGTGGTCGGCCAGGCCGGTGATGGCGAACAGGCCATACCGGTGATCGAATCGACCATGCCCGACGTGGTGCTGCTGGACCTGAATATGCCGCGCATGGATGGCATCGCCACCCTGCGAGCCCTGCGCGAGCGCCGCCTGCCAGTGCGCGTAATGATGCTGACCATCTCGCAGAACGATACCGACCTGATGGATGCGATCCGCGCGGGAGCCGATGGCTACCTGCTGAAGAACACCGAGCCTGACGATCTGCGCAAGTCGATCCTGCGCGTGGCCGAGGGCCAGGGCGCGCTGTCGCCCGAGGTCACCGCCCCGGTGCTGCGCGCGCTGTCGCGTTTTGGCGCGGAAGCCCCCGCCCCGCTGCTCTCAGACCGCGAGCTGGAGGTACTGGCCTGCATGGTCGACGGCCTGACCACGCAGCAGATGGCCGGGCGGCTGTTCATCTCAGAAAATACCGTCAAGACCCACGTTCGCCACATCTTCGAGAAGCTGGAAGTCTCCAACCGGGCCGAGGCGGTCGGCAAAGCCATGCAGATGGGCCTGATCCGCAAGCGGGAGGACTAGGTGCTGCTCAAAGCGAACAGCGCGTTCTTCCAGCTCACCTTACTCGGCTACCAGTACCCCGATGCCGAAGGCGAACCGTATGACGCCAACTGGCTGCGCGTGCGGGTCGATGCGGTGGGGCCGCAGGGCGCTTGGAGCGCGGTGGACCCCTGCCTGCTGGCAGAGGAAGCTGAGCGGCTGGCCGAGTGGCTCGAAGAACTGCACGAAGGCCGCGCCACCCCGGCGCTGAGCTTTATGGAGCCTGCGCTGCTCTTTCGCCGCGTCGAAGAGGGAAATCGTGCCGGGCTAAGAATTCACTTTGGACCGCTGGTATACCCTTCATGGGCAGAGCAGAACCCCACCACCCGCCCCGATATCTCGCTGACGTTTGCAGCATCGGAAATTGATTTGCGAAACGCCGCGCGAGACTTGCGTGCGCAGTTGAAAAAAAGCCCGCCAAGACGCGAGATGTAAACACGTTTCCGATAATACAGATGGGCCGTGATGTGCACGGCCCATCTGTATTATCGGAAACGTAAATTGCGAACGGGTCGTTGCTGCCGCCTAATAGGTTACAACACGCGGCAGAGTCTTTGCTTCCTCGATCCAGGCTTCCACCTGCTTCTGGGTGGGGATGCGGCGGACGAGCTTCTTGGCTTCGTTCTTTTCCACCAGCGCCTTGTAGAGGTTCTCAGGGTTGCGCTGGGCCAGCTCTTTCACTGTGTCGACGCCTGCTTCTTCCAGCAGGTCCGAGTATTCCTCACCCACGCCGGAGATGCGGAACAGATCTGCATGGTTTACCCATTCGAGAATCAGATCGTGGCGGATGCCAGTCTTCTGTTCCAGCGCCTTGCGGCCTTCGGGGCTGCAGCCCATATCGAGCAGCGATTCCACTGACTTAACGCCAGCTTCGTTTAGCTTCTTTTGATATGACTCACCAATACCCTCGATTAATGCGAGCTTTGCCATTGTTCCCTCCAAATTTTTATCGACAACTGAAATTGTGAATCTCCCTCTATTGTAGAGAACTTTATGCAAAAAGTCTATTCAAAATGATAACCCAATTATTATGCGTCAAACCTGTCCGGTGAGCGGGCTATCCCGTATAATCGAGCAGTATTATTTTGTGTGGTGCAGAGCGCGACGCAGGGCAGTCCGAACCACACAAAATAATTTATGGCTTTTCAGGAGATAGCATGGATCCCAAGTACGCGAGTCGATTAACGGACGAACACCAGGCGGAAGCCGCCCGGCGCTTTGGCGCGGACCCGGGCAGCCTGAAGGCGCTGGATGGGTTCGAGAGCTTTATCTACGAATTTACCCGCGCGGGCGAACCGCTGATCCTGCGCATCGGCCATTCCAACCGCCGCCCGGTGAACCTGGTGCGCGGCGAAGCAGACTGGATTAACCACCTGGTGCACGGCGGAGTTGGCGCGGCTCGTGCTGTAGAGACAGTCGCAGGCAGCCTGGCCGAGCCGCTCGACGATGGGCACGGCGAGCAGTTTGTCGCCGCGGCGTTCGTCAAAGCTTATGGATTCCATCCCGGGAAAGACCATCTCAACCCGCGCTTCTTTGAGGCCTACGGGCGAGAAATTGGCCGCTCGCACGCGCTTACCAAGACCTACCGCCCCGCCGACCCGGCCTGGCAGCGACCGCACTGGGATGATCCCATTCACCTGGGAGCGGATCAAGACTTGCCCGCTGACCAGCCAAAGGTGCGCGAGCACTTCCACACGCTGATGGATCACCTCAACGGGCTGCCAAAGAGCGACGCGGACTACGGCCTGGTGCATTTTGACGCGCACACCGGCAATATGTTCGTCGACGACCAGGGCAAGATTACGTTGTTCGACTTTGACGACTGCGCCTACTCCTGGTTCATCAACGACATCGCGATTGTCTTGTTCTACATCTCCATGTGGCAGCCCGGCTCGCCCGAATTCGCGCGCGATTTCCTCACTGCTTTCTTCCGTGGCTATCGGCAGGAGAACGCACTCGACCCGCGCTGGCTGGCTGAGATTCCCCACTTCCTCAAGCTGCGCGAGATCGACCTGTATGGCGTGATCTACCGCGATTTCGACGTGGAGAACATTGATAACCGCTGGGTGGCGAATTACATGACTGGCCGCCGCGAACGTATCGAAAACGGCGTGCCGTTTATTGATCTGGATTTCTCGACCCTGGCCCCTGCGCTGGCATAAGGAACCGCCATTGGACGAAATTTCTGCTTTTAACCAGTCGAGCTGGGATGAATTGGTGCGGCGGGGGGTCGTCTACGCACGGCCCTTCCTCAACCTCACGCCCGAAACTGCCCGCAAATTCCTCGACCCCGACAACACCCTACTCGGCGACCTGACGGGGCGCGACGTGCTGTGCCTTGCCGCGGCAGGCGGGCAGCAGTCGGCGGCCTTTGCCGTGCTCGGCGCGCGCGTCCACGTGATCGACCTCTCCGAAGGCATGCTGGAGGGCGACCGCAAAGCCGCTGCGCACTATGGCTATGAAATCGGCATCCACCAGGGCGATATGCGCGATCTTTCGCGCTTTGCTAACGCTAGCTTTGACCTCGTCTGGCACCCCTATTCGATCAACTTTATCCCCGATCCGCGCGCGGTATGGCGCGAAGTGGCGCGAGTGCTGCGCCCTGGCGGGCACTACCACTTCCAGTTCCACAATCCATATTTGCAGGGCATCTCCG
>JAEZBW010000007.1 GCA_023426765.1 Bacillota bacterium | reverse complement strand
CAAATCAATGATACCCGACTTCATTTGATCCCTGGCTCTTTGCATTTTTTCTTTTCGAATGCTTTCGGTATCATCCAGAATAATATCGTCCGCTGTTTCGATATATTTCTGATTATCTACCTGCTTTTCACCCGTATCATCAGGGTTGACAAAATTAACCGTTAAAATGCTTTTCCCCATATTGCTCCGAAGCTCGCTCCCGTTTCCCCTGCCTTGAAAAGAGCTGCGCAGAGAGTTTGCAAGATCTTCATACTTCTGATTATCGATGGTCGCCATGGAAAAAAGCAGGATAAAAAAACAAAGGAGATTCGTCACCAAATCCCCATAAGTGGTCAACCAGTTTCCAGCATCATCACCGCCGCCGCCCCTTTTTCTCAGTGCCATATCTTCACCGCCTTATGGTTGTGCCATATGTTTTTATGCTTTCGCTTTATCCGCACCTGAATCCTCGCCGACTACAAGCTTTTCATAATCCGCCCTCTGATCGGGAGAAAGGAAAGTTTTCAGTTTGTGCTCCATGATTCTTGGATTCTCTCCCGATTGAATGGACAGAACCCCCTCTATCATCATTTCCTTAATTCGAATTTCTTCCTCACTGTTTTGCTGCAGTTTCGCCGCAATGGGCACACAGATAAAATTTGCCAGAACGCTTCCATAAAATGTGGTAACCAATGCAAGCGACATGGCCGGACCAATTTTAGAAGGGTCGTCGAGGGATTTCAAAAGGTTGATAAGACCTAGCATGGTTCCGATCATACCCCAGGATGGAAATTCTGCTGCCAGCGTTTTAAAGATGGATACAGCCTTGCTGTGCCGCACACTCATGTTATCGAGCTCCAGCTGCATCGAATCCCGGATGATTTCAGGTTCGACGCCATCCACCACCAGTTCCAGCGCTTTTTTCAGGTAGTCGTCCTTTATGCCTTCCTGACCGGATTCCAGGGCCAGCAAACCTTCCCTTCTGGCCTTCTGAGACATGTCCACAAGCATCTGAATGGTTTGAAAGGGAGAATCGTCTCTCTTTCTAAAAATCTTCGGCATTACCTTTCCCAGTTTTTTCAGGTCATCCATGGTAAAGCCGAGAATTGTGGACGCTATCCCTCCGCCCATGGTGACTGCTATTGAACTTAAACTCCAGAAAGAGGACAATGTTCCTCCTCCATCAAGCATTCCATATGCCAAAAAACCAATTCCTAAAAGCAGGCCCAACAAGCTGGCAAGATCCATAAATCTATTCTCCTGTTCCTTATTTTGCATCCAAAATGACCGAAGACAGGCTTTATCCAATTCTTCGTTGTCCAACCGGATGCTTTCTTTCAACAGTGGTTACAGTGTCTCAATGCAGAGCAAAAAAATTACGCAGCTTCTCTATGGATATATCGTAATAAAACTGCTTGAACTTAATATCTCAACTTTCCAAAACGTATTGCATTTTTATACATTTGGATGTATAATCATACTTTATAATTGTTTGGAGGTGTCCTATGAAGCATTTGTTATGTTTGAACGACTGGACTTCGGATGAAATCATCAATGTACTCGAT
Source organism: Bacillota bacterium (assembly GCA_023426765.1). Classification (GTDB taxonomy): domain Bacteria; phylum Bacillota; class Clostridia; order DSM-8532; family DSM-8532; genus JAAYJG01. Next base: position 7,113 of record JAEZBW010000007.1, on the reverse strand, counting down.
CTGGCCGACAAGCTGAAATATGAAAATAAAAACGGCATCCGTCACGATCACCATCTGAAGGGAAAAACCATGGGAATGATTTTTTCCAAATCCTCCACGCGTACCCGTGTTTCTTTCGAGGTGGGAATGCAGCAACTGGGCGGTTATGCGCTATTTTTAAGCTCTGCCGACATCCAGCTTGGCCGCGGTGAAACCGTACACGATACGGCAAAAACTCTTTCCCGTTATCTGGACGGAATCATGATCCGAACCTTCAAGCAGCAGGATGTGGAGGATCTCGCCAAATATGGCAGCATCCCCATTATCAACGGATTGACCGATGACCTGCATCCATGCCAGATCCTGGCCGATCTGCAGACCGTCCGGGAGAAAAAGGGGACTCTGAAGGGCCTGAAGCTGGCCTATGTGGGGGACGGAAACAATGTAGCCCATTCGCTGTTGCTTGGCTGCGCCAAAACAGGCATGAACATATCGGTGGCTTCTCCTGAGGGCTATACCTGCAGTAAAAAATATACCGACATGGCTTTTGAAATCGCCAAAAGCACCGGCAGTATTATCGAACTGACCTCCGACCCCATACAGGCCGTTTTGAATGCCGATGTTGTTTATACCGACACCTGGGTCAGCATGGGGATGGAAAAGGAAAAGGAAGAGAGAATGGCTATTTTCGCCCCCTATCAGGTAAACAGCAGCCTGCTTGCATCGGCAAAGCCGGATGTGATCTTTATGCATTGCCTGCCCGCATACAGGGGGTATGAGGTGACTGAAGAAATTATAGACGGTCCCTGTTCGGTTGTTTTTGACGAAGCCGAAAACCGCCTGCATGCACAGAAGGCCGTAATGGTCACTCTGATGGGTAACGCGCTGTAAAGGGGGCTTTCAGGTGGACTATTCGTTTATCATCCGGCGTGCCGAGGTTTCGGACGCGGGCGATGTTTATGCCATTCTTCAGAAAGCTTTTCGTGAATATGCAGAATCTGCGGGATTAACCGAAGTGGAAGCCCTGAAGGAAACAACAGCCGATATTGAAAAAGAGATCCGCGACAAGGTTGTTTATATTGCGTTGATCGACAGAATCATTGTGGGTACGGTCCGTGTGGACATTTCGGGTGATACAGCCTATATCAGCCGCTTTGCAGTGAATTCCTCCCACAGGAACATCGGTATTGGGAAATCACTGATGAACCTTGTGGATAAATATCTGATTTCAAAGAATGTGCGGGAGGTTTCCCTGCATACGGCCTCCCGGTATGGCGCCTTAATGCGTTTTTATTACGGCAGGGGCTTTTATGCAGAGTCTGTCCGCCATGATCGCGGGTACCCCCGGGCCAGGCTGGTAAAAGAGTATCGTTGACACCCGAATACAGGTGCGTACCAGAGGAGCATACCCACCGGAACGCTCCCCCCAGGAAGGATAACCTCAGCACTGGAACGCACCACAAGCCTCGACCCGCATGACAGGTACCGCGGATTGTTTTCAGGGCTTTCTGTGAGCTGTAATGGAGCAGGTTCGTATAGATTACAAATGAAGCCAGTAACTTACTTCCTGGCAGGGTTTATTGAAAATACTACAGGGTGGCCATAGGCCACCCTGTTACTATTTTGCGTAATAGCGAATATACACTGTTTACAACATTTGCATGGCTTCCATAGCCTTCGCTGCAATATTCTTTGCGGTCAGTTCGTAAAGCTCCAGCAGTTCGTAGGGGTTACCGGACTTTCCGAATTCGTCTTCAACACCGACCATCTTCACAGGTACCGGATATTCACTGCAAACCACTTCGGCTACAGCACTTCCGAAACCACCGATTATGTTATGCTCTTCTGCGGTAACAATACACCCGGTTTCTTTTGCGGCCTGAATAATGATTTCCCTGTCGATGGGTTTGATGGTATGAATGTCGATGACTCTTGCATTTACGCCTTCTTCTTCAAGCAGTTTGGCAGCTTCCAGCGCGTACTGCACCATCAGCCCGTTGGCGATGATGCTGACATCGGTTCCATCCTTCAGCATAATGCCCTTGCCCAGCTCAAACTTTGTGTTTTCGTTGTGTATAACGGGTACATTTAGCCTGCCAAGCCTTAGATAAACCGGCCCGTCATGCTCAATTGCAGCTTTTACCGCAAAGGTGGTGCTGTAAGAGTCGCTGGGGCTGATCACCGTCATGTTCGGGATGGCGCGCATCAGGGCGATGTCTTCAAGCGCCTGGTGGGATGCTCCGTCTTCTCCGACCGAAATGCCGGCATGGGTGGCGCCGATTTTTACATTCAGGTTCGGGTAGCAGATGGAATTACGAACCTGCTCGTAAGCCCTGCCCGAAGCGAAGATCGCAAAGGTGCTGGCAAACACGATTTTTCCGCAGGTTGCCAGACCGGCAGCCACTGCCATCATGTTGCCTTCGGCAATGCCCATATTCAGATGACGCTCAGGATATTTTTTCTTGAACACATCGGTTTTTGTAGATTTGGACAAATCCGCGTCCAGTACCACAATTCTCTCGTCCGATCCCATTGCAGCAAGGGCTTCTCCATATGCCACACGGGTTGCTATTTTATCCGCCATAAATATCACCCTCCGTAAATATTCAAACATTGTTCATTGCGCTCCGGGCACTCCGGAGCATTAACCGCGTTGGTCATTTCAGGAATCAACCCGTTCATTATGCATCCAGAGATGCCAGGTAGTCATTCAGTTCCGCAATGGCGCGGTCCCTTTCCTCAGGCTTTGGAGCTACGCCATGCCAGCCGGGTTGGTTTTCCATGAAGGAAACACCTTTTCCCTTTACAGAATGGCAAACGATCATGTTGGGGTTGCCCTTATGCTGCTTCGCATTCTCAACGGCCTTTTCAATCTGTTCGTAATCATGCGCGTCGATGGACTGTACATACCAGCCAAATGCCCTGAACTTATCGGCGATGGGCTCGGGATTCATGACGTCGGTGATCTTGCCGTCGATCTGCAGCCCGTTATAGTCTACAAAACAAATCATATTGTCAAGCTTATAATGGGCTGCCGCCATAGCTGCTTCCCAAACCTGGCCTTCCTCTAACTCTCCGTCGCCCATACCGACGAAAACGCGGTAATCCTTTTTATCCAGCTTACCGGCCAATGCCATACCCACTGCTGCTGATATTCCCTGAGCAAGAGAACCTGTTGACATATCAACGCCTGGAACTGTATGCATATTCGGGTGTCCTTCAAGATAACTGTCGGTTCTGCGTAACTTTACCAGATCTTCTTTTGGGAAAAAGCCTTTTTCAGCCAGGGTAGAATACAAAGCCGGTGCGCAATGCCCCTTGGACATGACAAACCGATCCCTGTCCGGATTTTTGGGCTGATTCACGTCAACCTTCATTTCCCTGAAATATAAATAGGTCATCACGTCCGTGATGGACAGGGATCCCCCCGGATGGCCGCTTCCCGCTGCGGTGGTTGCTTCTATTATCCCCTTGCGGATATTCGTGGCGGTTTTTTTCAAAGACAGCATTTCTTTTCGATCCATAAACACAACCCTTTCTATCATTCATTTCATTTATTAGCCCATCAAAAGTATAAAAGATGTAAGGTTCGGATTACCCTTTATTTTACTGCAAGCTGAACGCTAATTCAACAAAAAGGTAAAATTGATGATCCTGAAAAGCCGGAATGCATTTTCTCCAAACAGGCTTCATGGCAACCATCAAAAGTATATCGGAAAATGACAAATTCAGCAAGCGTTTCTTAGGAGGTGTGATGCGGTGTGAACCCCTCGCCGAGAACCTCACGCACATCGGTAAGCAGGACAAATGCATTGGAATCGATTTCCCGGACGATATTTTTTACCTTATGGATTTCTTCTTTTTTCACCACACACAATAAAACCGTATAGGGATTCCCCGTATACATTCCCTTACCATAGAGGCCCGTAACGCCTCTGTCTATTTCGTTCATCAACACATTCGCAATGCTGTCGGCCTTTGGTGAGATGATCATCAGCGATTTGGAAAAATTGATGCCTTCCAGAAAACCATCCAGAGTCTTTGCCGAAACATATAGCGCTACGACAGAATACAAGCCAAGTTGAAAGCTTTTAAAGACAATCGCAGCCATTAAAACTACCAAACCGTCCAGGACAATCAGTATTTTTCCGACAGGGACCCAAGGGAATGCCTTGTGCAGTAACGCCGCCGCCATATCGGTTCCGCCTGTGGTCGCTTCCTCCTTGAAAACAAATCCCAGGCCCAGACCGGTGGTCACCCCTCCGGCAAGAGCAAACAACAGCAGATCATGGTTACCGGTACCGGTGGGATTTGAGAGAAATCTGCTTAAAAAATCGGCAATCCAGGGCTCGGTCAGATCGATGATGACCGAAAGAAGCACGGCGCCAATGATCGATTTAATGATAAAATGCCTGCCACGAACCTTCAGCCCAGCCAGAAACAGCGGGGTATTCATTGCGAGCATCGCAATTCCCACTGGAATTTTCTCACCCGACAGATAAAACAAGACCGTTGCGATTCCGGAAACCCCTCCCGGAGCGATTTTATAGGGGATGAGAAAGACATTCATGGACAGAGCAAGAATCGCAGAACCCAAAAAAATCTGCAGAAGCGACAGGGCATATTGCTTAATCCTTTTCATCAGGCTCACCTCATGGATAACAGGAAAAATGTTTCCGTGAAATTGATCCGGTTATGTACTGACCCTATCTTACGGTAATACAGGTAAAATCATTCGGTATTGCCCCTGAAATTTAAACCTGCCCCCATGGAGGAAAACAGAAACAGGCTGCTCCAATAAACTGCCTGTCGAACCGGCTGCAGCCACGACCAGACTGAATGAAAAAAACCGGGAAAACCCGGTTTTACTTCATACCATATTTCTTCTTGAATCTGTCAACACGTCCACCGGTATCAACGAGCTTCTGTTTACCGGTATAAAAAGGATGGCACTGTGAACATATTTCCACGTGGAGTTCCTTCTTGGTTGATCCGGTTTCAAAGGTTTCCCCGCAAGCGCATTTCACGACTGCTTTCCCGTAATTTGGATGAATACCGTCCTTCATTTTTCTCACCTCGCTTACAAGCACATGCTCTATTTCACATGCCTTGGCATGTTCCTCTTAAAAAGTGCCGACTGTAATTATAACACAATAAAAATAGCATGGCAAGAAAGAATTTTTTTATCATTTTTCGGGTTGCTGTTCGGTTACTGTTCACGGACAGAACCTGAAAACCATCCGCGGTTCCTGTGATCTCAATTACTTGTAAATATCTGGTTGACAAACTGAAATCCTGCGCATATAATCTATAAAAAGTGAGTGTGCCTGAATCCCGGTACAATGTTTTGGGGTGAGCGGCACAGGAAGAAGCTTCTTCTACACGCGGTTCATGCCCGCGGAGTCACCTGTTGGTGATTCCGTGGGCTTTTGTTTATTCATAACTTATTCGCAAGGTTGTCATGAAAGCGCGAAAGGAGGCAAAAGCGTTGAGTGAACTGAAAATCCAGCGAAACATCCGGATTTACTATGCGTATATGGGTTTGTTTCAATTGATCGTAGGGCCCATTATCATGCTTTATTTCCTGGATAAAGGGCTTAGCTACACCGAGATTATGGTACTGGAATCTTTTTTCTCTATCGCCGTAGTCGTTCTGGAGGTACCCACCGGAGCTTTGGGTGACCTGTTTGGAAGGCGGTTCAGCCTGTTTTTTGCAGGGATTTTCATGGCTCTCGGTGCTGCGGCATATATCCTCGGAACTCGCTTCTGGCAGTTTATGATTGGAGAAGCTCTGTTCGCCTGCGGGATGAGCCTGAAATCGGGTTCTGATACGGCCATTGTGTATGATTCGCTGAAAAAGCTGGGAAAAGAAAAAACCTTTGCATCCGTCCAGGGTAAGGGTGAATCCTTCGCACTCGGCTCCCAGATTGTGGGATCGGTTATTTGCGGCTTTATTTACAGCCTGAACAAGGATCTGCCCCTGCTGATTTCCGCTGTTTTAATGGCAGGTTCGGCGATCGTGTCCCTATTTCTGCATGAGATAAAAACTTACGAACAGGAGGAAAAACCAGGCTATTTCGGTCAAATCGCAATAAGCGCGCGGTTTTTGCTGACCCATAAACGGGTCCGATCGATTGTGATATACAGCATCTTCTTTTTTGTTTTTTTCCGTATCGGCTTCTGGTATTATCAGCCCTATTTCCAGGATGTCGGCATTCCTGAGGAATATTTTGGAGTCATCTTTGCACTGTTTAATGTTGTCGCCACACTGTCCGCGCGGAGCGCAGGGAAGCTGATTGAGAAGACAAAGGGGAAATCCATGATCCTGCTGTCGGTATTGATGGTTGCTTCCTTTATATTGCTGGGTGTCACAAGGCTTCCCTTCGGGTTTGTTTTCATTTGTCTGCAGCAGGTGGCCAGAGGGGTCCAGGTTCCTGTTTTTATGAAATACATGAATAAGCATATCCCCAGCAATCAACGGGCAACGATCATATCTTGCAGCAGTCTCATGAAAAACCTTGCGGTTGCTGCCGCTTTCCCGGTGGCAGGCTATTTCATGGACAGGATTGATGCCGTTCGGATCAACCTGTACACTGGCTTGCTGATGGTGATGGGTACCGTATTTTTCTACTTCTTTTTGAAACAGAGAATGAAAAAAACAGAATCGATAGAAATGAATGGCTGAGGCTTAAGTGCGGATTTTCCTGCCGGTTCCGCCACAGGCGGGACAGGGCGTGGTTAAGGTTTGCTGCAGATTATTGCGCACTTTCTTCCGGGTCATTTCCACCAGGCCGAGGCGGGTCATGCCCAGAACCACCGTTTTTGTGCCATCCTGCCTTACGGCTTCCCTTAACGAGGCCAGGATTTGTTCCTTATGGTCGTTTTCCTGCATGTCGATAAAATCGATCAGGATGATCCCGCTGATGTCACGAAGCCGGATATGTCTGGCGATCGCAATGGTCGCTTCCAGATTGGTCATCAGGATGGTTTCTTCCTGACTATCCCTGCCGGTGAACTTGCCTGTATTCACATCAATCACCGTCAAAGCCTCGGTTTTATCAAAAATAAGGTACCCTCCGCATTTCAGCCAGACCTTCCTTGCCAGCGCTTTTTGAATGGCGGATTCCACATGAT
>JAEZBW010000630.1 GCA_023426765.1 Bacillota bacterium | reverse complement strand
AAGATGGCCTGTGTGGCAATAGCCGGTTTCATGATCGGAATAATGATTCTGTTAAACGTATACAGCTCACGGGCGCCATCAATTCGTGCTGAATTTACAATGTCCAGCTGCAGCGTCGCAAGCAGATACTGCCGCATGAAAAACACCACACCAGGCGCAGCGATTGCGGGCAGTATGAAAGGCCAAAAGCTGTTTGTCCATCCAAGTTTGTACATGAATTGATAGAAACCGATAATGGATACCTGAGCAGGAACCATTAAAACAGCCATAATAAATGTAAAGAATGGCTGACGCAGTTTCCAGTCGTAGACGGTGAGGGCATAAGCGGTTAATGAAGAAAAGTAAACCGTTAAGCCTGTAGCGCCGGCGGCAATGATCAATGAATTGAAGAACCCTGTCAGGGGATTAAAGCTTTTGTTCAGCAGGATGTTCAAATTGCTGATTAAATACTTTGAAGGCATAAGGGCAATGGCAGATTGCTGGACTTCGTAGGTACTGCGTGTTGCGTTCATTAACATGATCCAGAACGGAAGAACGCTTAAAATAGCCAGAATAACGCATACCAGGTACTTAAAAGACTTCAGTGCCAGCTGCGATACGTTTCTGGACTTGCTGACGTAAAACTTCATCGTACCGCCCTCCTTTCAGCCTTCCAGGCTTTAATCCTGGCTTTCTTTTCCTTCGCAAGTTTAATGGCTTCCTTGTCGCGCATGCTATAGAATAGAATTCCCGACAAAACAGCGATGATCGCAAACATGATCATGCTTGCGGCCGATGCCCGGTTGTAAAGGTAACTGCCGCTGAAAGCCTGATTGTATATGAACATGCTTGCTGTCAATGTAGACTGATCAGGGTTACCCAGGTTGAACAGCCTTGGGATGTCGAACATCTGCAAACCGCCGATCATACTTGTTACCAGTGTAAAAAGCATGATAGTTTTCAGGCTTGGTAGAGTGATGTAGAAAAATGCCTGCGGGCCGGAGGCACCGTCAATATCCGCTGCCTCGAAGAGTTCGGGGTTTATACCCAAAACACCGGATATAAACACGATCATGGTTTGCCCATACCATTGCCAGAACTGAATGAAAGAAATGATGTTTCTTGTCGTCCATTTATCAATCAGGAAGTTAATGGGGGTATCTGTCAGGCCCAGCATCATGAGCAGGTCGTTCATGGGTCCTTTCGGATATCCGAACAATGAGTTAAAAAGTAACGCTATGGTAGCGGCAGTAATAATATTCGGCATGTAGAAAAGGACCTTGAATGCGCCTTGTCCCTTTAGCTTTTGGCGGTGATTCGTAAACCATGCCGTAAGCAGCAGCGCCAACAGTAATTGTGGAATGAAGTTGACAACCCAGATAATAGCCGTATTCACCAGTGATTTCTGGAAAGCAACTGCACTTAAGACAGCTTGAAAATTTTGAAACGGATTTTCCAGAACCTTATAGGTTGTTTTCCCCAAACCTTTCAGGTCGGTAAAGCCGATAAAGGCTGTATAAATTATGGGATACAACGTAAAAACAAGGAACGCAAGCACGAAAGGCATGGAAAAGAGGTATCCGTATTTAGCATAATTTACACTTTTTCGTCGCATAAGCGTTCACCTCCGGTATAGCGCGTAGATTTTTTCATAATATAAATGTGGGGCGGACAGAAAGGCCTCCGCCCGCCCCAGAATATTTAATTCAGAGATTATTCTACGACAACATCAAGATTGTCCGCAACTTGCTGTTTGAAATCTTTGATAGCTTGTTCACGGGTCTTGGTACCAGCGGCGTACTCACGTACCACGGCGCGCCAGTAACTGTTGATGGTTTCGTCGTATTGGGTCTTGTTCTTACCGGTAGCAAATGCGCCCGCAGGAACGAATGCATCGAACATGTTCTGTCCGCCAAGGTATGGAACTGTACCGTCAGAGACCTTCATAACTGTACCGGAAGCAACGGTGTCCTTGGTGCCGGCGTCATTCATTACGCCGTTAGCCCAGAAATACTGCAGACCGGTCTTGGAGCTATCAAGAGTGATCCACTCGATGATATCGCCGACAGTTTTGGCAATCTTGGTGTTCTTGTTGGCGATAACCCATGTGCCGCCCCAGAAGAAACCAACCGGAGGTTCGCAAACAGCCCAGTCACCAGAGGTTTCCGGAGCATTCGGGGACATAACGTAGTTGATCAGCCATGCAGGGCCAAAGAAACCGAATACTTTCTGCGGTCCAGCGTCCTTCATGTCGGCAAACCAGGCGTCTGTCCAGTCCTGGGTATCATTATGCCAGGCATTGTCCTTCAGCAGCTTGGCCTGATCAAGGAAAGCGTCACGGGAAGGATCTATGTAGAGCTTACCGCCTACGATCCAGCCTTTTTCGGAAGCGCCTTCAACAGCGTGCCACAGGTCGCCGTCACCGGAAACAATAGCGTAACCCTTTGCTTTCAGATCCTTAGCAGCCGCAAAGTATTTATCCCAGCCCGGGCCAACCTTGGTCTTAACAACTGTCGGGTCGTCTGAGCCCCATGTATCCTTGGCAAGAGAGCGGCGATAGATTAAAGCGCCACCGGTTGCCTGATATCCGAGACCAACCAGCTGACCATCAGCGGGTCTGGTTCCGATATCAACGGTGTACTGAGCAATATCGGCTTCCTTCAGCTTGTTGGCAACATCAATGCCAAGGGAAGCGTAAGGAGCAGCATATTCAGCGGCGTCGCCCTGGGTGTACTTCAGAACGAACGCGCTCTCAGCGGCATAAATGTCCGGAGCGTCTGCTCCGCCGGCAGCAAGAGCCTGGTCGAGAGCGGGCTGATAAGCGCCGTCTGTGGTAGCGATGATGGTGGTCTTAACTTCGAGATTGAAGCTTGGGTTCAGTTCCTTATACTTATCAAGCATATTCGGAATCTCGTTGGTGAAAGACCAGAGGTTGAGGACTTTTACGTTTGCGTCGTCGGTTGCTTCTGTTTTTACTGGTTCCGGAGCTTTTGTCGGAGCAGTGGTCTGTCCGCCTGTAGATCCACCTGTAGAAGGTGCAACAGGGGTACAACCTGTCAGAACAACAGCTGCCAAAAGAACTGTGGTGAGTAGAATAGCAAGAACTCGTTTCATGGTTTCCCTCCTCTAATTTTATGAAATGTGCATAAGTATTTCTTACATATGCATACAAATTATATAACATATTTACCAGGGTTGCTCTTTGTATATTGCTATTTCCTTCTCAAATATTGCTTTTGTTACGGTTGCGAACTTGTTGACAACTATCAGAATTTGATTTTTTTTGATGAACTGTTAATTTTTTATTCAAATGATGACCAATTAACGCGCGTGCAGTGATTTTTCATCGGTAAACCCTGTAGCAATATTTGATGACATATTACAAACAGGACGAAAAAAGCGTTTATAAAATCAGGAAACAACTCAGGAGGATTTATCGCTGAATGCCGTCGTATTGCGCAGAAATGCCCTGTATTCAGTGGGGGTGCAGTGTTTTTTCGTCTTGAACAGACGGTTAAAGGTGGCAAGACTGCTAAACCCGGATTTCATGGCAACCTGCATGATGGACAGCTCGGGTTGAATCAGTAGCTTCTCGGCCTCCATCAACCGCCGGTTAATCAGATAATCGTAGCAGGATATGTTCATGATCTGTTTGAAAAGCCGTGTAAAGTGAAATTTACTGAAACCTGCAATGCTGGCGATGTCGTCCAGCTTGATATTCTCGGTGCAGTGTTCGTTAATATAATTGCATACATTAAAAAAGAGGTTAATGTATTGCAGATGTTTCTGGTTCTTCAAATCGGAGAACTTATCATTTCCGTTGATGCAATTGCGCCCCAGAATGGTGAAAAAACGGATGAGCAGGGAATAGACCGAGGCCTCCCGAAGGGGCAGGGTCGAAAAATATTCCGCTCTGATTTCATGAAGAAGAGATGAAAGCTCGTGGTGTATTTCGGGCATCAGGGCAGGCGTGATTATGACACAGGGATGAAACATATGGAACACCGAGCTGAAACCGGTCAGGCAATACAGCAATGTGCAGTCAAACTGTACGATGATGCGGCTGCCGGTAGGCGGAGCATATAGACGGTGCATCTCACACGGGGGAACAATGATGATGTCATTTGTATTCAGATTGTATGTTTTCTCATCGATGACGGTCTTGTAGGAGTTCTCAATCGGCATGATGATTTCGGTGTCGGTATGCCAGTGCTGGGGGTAATCTTCGTATTCATTGTTCATAAGAACCCGGATTTTAAAATCCCCGCGATAATCTACGGTTTCATGAATTCCATTCAATGTTTCTATCAAATATATATCCCTCACTTTTTATCTGTGTTGATAGGTTATCTGTGATGGCTTGCGTTGAAAGCGCGGTAAGCAGCCGAACCATTCCTGAAATAAAGGCTGATTGTTCTTGAATCATTTGATGCTATAACATGAATATATCATTAAATGCTGAAAAAGTAAACAAACACTCGAAGAAGGCAGTTTTATACAACATGGATTAACAGGGATCCGGGCGATGGAAGCCATTGTTTTCCAGGGAGCCGTTGCGGGAACAAGCCTTTGGAAGAAATTAGGCTGTAATAATATTATAACGAGGCCAAGATGTCCCCCACCTCTATAGGTGGCGGGTA
>JAEZBW010000629.1 GCA_023426765.1 Bacillota bacterium | reverse complement strand
CTCTGTCGCCGCGGCCGATAACGGTTTCAGCGATAGCGATCCAGGGATTGTTGTGGCAGAAAATGCCGGCATTTTCCTTGTACCCCTGCGGATAAGAGGTGATTTCCCCTATATTCAGGTTGTAGGAGCTGTACGGCGGGGTTTGCAGGATAATTCCATGCTTTGTGTCCAGCCTTTCGCGCACTGAATCCAATGCTTTTTTAGCAAGACCTTCCTTCACACCGATTCCGGCCATCACACAGAAGCCCTGAGGTTCAATGAAAATCTGCCCTTCATCACATTCGTGGCTGCCAATCTTGTTTCCATAATGGTCGTAAGCGCGCAGGAACCATTCGCCATCATATCCGAACAGGAGTGTTGTTTCAATCATCTGATCGATATGCTTTTGTGCTTCCAGCGCTTCATCGTTTAATCCACGACGTTTACACAGCTCAACAAATTCGGGGCCGATGCCCACAAACATACCGGCAATGAACACCGATTCGGCAACCCTGCCGTCTATCAGGCCGCAGGTCTGGAAGGATTCATCGGGCTGGGTGGAGAAACAGTTCAGGTTCAGGCAGTCATTCCAGTCGGCTCTTCCAATTAAAGGCAGTCCGTGGGGACCAAGGTTGTTGACAACATGGTAGAAAGATCTATGCAGGTGTTCAAACAGAGTGCCTGTATTTTTTTCATTACAGTCATAAGGCACTAACTCATCAAGTATACTGAAATCGCCAGTTTCCTTGATATATTGGGATGTGCCCAGGATCAGCCACAGCGGGTCATCATTAAAGCCCGTACCCACATCGGCATTTCCCTTTTTGGTCAGCGGCTGATATTGATGATAAGCACTGCCATCTTCAAATTGGGTGGCAGCGATATCAAGAATCCTTTGTCTGGCGCGATCGGGAATTTGATGGACAAAGCCAAGCAGATCCTGATTGGAATCACGGAAGCCCATTCCGCGGCCGATACCGGATTCAAAATAGGAGGCGCTTCTGGACATATTGAAGGTCACCATGCACTGATAGGTGTTCCAGATGTTCACCATGCGGTTCAGCTTGTCATCATGGCTTTGAACGGTGTACTTGGAACACAGGCTGTTCCAGTATTCCTTCAGTTCAGCAAAGGCATCCTCGACATTCCTGTCGCAGGTGTACCGATTCTGCATTTCCCTGGCTTTTCTCTTGTTAATAACGCCTTTGCGTTCCCATTTCTCTTCCTGCGGGTATTCCACATAACCCAGGATGAATATGTAGCTCTTTTGCTCGCCGGGCTTCAGGTTCACTTTAAAGTAGTGGGATGCGATGGGAGACCATCCGCTGGCAACCGAGTTGGATGGTTTTCCGGTCAAAACGGTCTGTGGGGCGTCAAAGCCGTTGTACAGGCCCAGGAAGGATTCTCTGTCTGTATCAAAGCCGTCCATGGGCTGATTTGCCCAATAGAACGAATAATGGTTTCTTCTTTCGCGGTATTCGGTCTTATGATAGATGGCCGAGCCGTCAATTTCCACCTCACCGGTATTGAAATTCCGCTGGAAATTGGTCATATCATCCATGGCATTCCACAGGCAGAACTCTACAAAGGAAAACAGGCCGATCTCTTTATCTGCGCCCGAATTGTTCTTCAGGGTAATTTGATTGATTTCTCCGTTGTAGTTCACAGGCACAAAGGACAGCTGGCTGGCTTCAATGCCGTTGCGCTCGCCGGTGATACGGGTATATCCCAGCCCATGGCGGCATTCATATTTGTCCAGATCCTTTTTCATCGGCTTCCACCCGGGGTTCCAGGTATCACCGTTGTCATAAACATAGAAATAACGCCCGCCGTCATCCACAGGAACATTGTTGTAGCGGTAACGGGTAATTCTTCTCAGCCGTGCATCACGGTAAAAGCTGTATCCTCCGGAAGTATTGGAGATCAGCGAAAAGAATTCCTGTGACCCAAGGTAATTGATCCATGGATATGGAGTTTGGGGGGTCGTGATCACATATTCCTTGTTGTGATCATCGAAGTAACCGAATTTCATTGAAAAATCCTCCTTTTAATATGACGTAGCCATTCAACGGACGTATCGGGGTTATATATAGCGTGTACGTTTACAGATCAAGGAACCGTATCGAACAATCACCCTACGATCGTGCTGTTCCTGTCATTTACAACTCTGCTGCCCTGCGGTTTTTGCTGTCAATCCGGGATTTCTTCGGCAGCTGAGGTTTATTTGAAAATCATGAACTTTTCATTTGTAAAAGCAGAGGGTTTCATTTTCCTTCAGATAGATGCGCTGCGGGATGAATCCTGCCTCCGGCAGCTCTCCCGGATGACCAGTTCGGTGTTCATCGTGTATGTGCTGATGTTTTTCGAGGTATCCCCCATCATGCTTAACACCGCTTCCACTGCTTTTTTCGCCATTGCATAAATGGGCACGCGCACTGTGGTTAATGCCGGCCTTACCAGAGAACCGGGCATAACATCGTCGAAACCGGTGATGGAGATATCTTCCGGAACCCTTATGCCTTCATTCCGAAAAACCTCCATGGCTGACAGAGCCATATCGTCATTGCAGCAAAAAAGCGCTGTGGGCAGCTTACCGCGTTTGATCAGTCCTGAGACCTCCTGCTCGGCTGTCTTTTTAATGAATTCACCCTTCAGATCCCATTCCTTCGGGCAGTTGATCTGATGTTGGGCAAGAACATTTTGATAAGCCTGATATCGGATGTTTCCCGAGTAGGTGCTTGTTCTTCCTGCCAGAATACCGATCTTCCGGTGTCCAAGGCCGTAAAGGTACTCCACCATTTGGCGGGTGCCGTCCTCATCCATGGAATTGATCACCGATATCCTGCCGTGTTTAACCAGGCGCAGGATTTCATCGGGTGAGTAGTCGATAATGGACAGCGGATAACCCATGGCTGCCACATCCACCACCACGTCCAGATCCTTCTCAGTACCGACGAGGATTCCCGCGTCGATTCTCTTCTCGAAAAAAGCCTGTTTGATTTTGTCATAATCACGGTTGGTGTAGATGGAGTGGACAAGAACGTAAATACCATTGGCATTGGCGGTATCAATGACAGCATCAATAAAGGGAGAGAAATAATTATTTCTGTAGATCCGGTTGGCATTGTCCTTCTCGGCAATACTGACGATGAACAGACCGATGGTATCGGTTTTTTTACCGGCCAGAACCCTCGCGTTGCTGTTCGGATGATAATGATATTCCTCTATGACCTTCATAACCTTCTTGCGGGTTTCTTCCGGTACATTCCCATAATTGTTGATCACACGGGATACGGTACTTCTGGAAACCCCTGCCAGCCTGGCAATATCTTCGCTTTTCATTGAGACCCCTCTGTGAACGCGCGTTTATATTATTATTATACTCTAATCGTTGATAAAATCAATACGGATCTTCATGTTTGGTAAACAAAAACAGTGCCCCTTGTGGGGACACTGTGGTTGGAGCGGGTGATGGGAATCGAACCCACACAATCAGCTTGGGAAGCTGAAATTCTACCACTAAAATACACCCGCATATTTTTTTGGTGCAGAAATAATTCTAGCACATTTTAGTCCGGGTGAAAAGTGTTTTTTCACAAATCTCAAAAAATACCTGAATCAGGTCAATCGAAATCAATTGTAAGCCCTCAGGAGAAAAAAGCTGCAGAGGGTAGTTCAACGAATGAAAGAAAAAATCCGATTCTTTGCTGTAATCTGTTGATATATGCATACTATGATAATGATTACTTCATTTCTACATAATCCAACTGCTTATCTCCTGCAAATAACAGAGTACAGCAAATAACATAAAAGCATTGCTACATCTGGGTTTAAATTAAGTTGTTCATACAACATCTGAATAAAGCAAATTAATACACCCTTGACAAAAAATGAACTCCCATTTATAATTAATTTCATTCAAGATAATGGCGTCTGAATTTTCAGGCGCCATTTTTTTATTTAGATCCCCTTATTGGTACTCATTACAGAATTTGAAACGAGGTGACATCATGATCAGGATGGAAAATGTAAATAAGTTTTTTGGGGATCTTCATGTACTGAAAAATGTGAATCTGGAAGTTGCTGAAGGTGAGAAGCTTGTAATCATCGGGCCCTCGGGGTCAGGCAAATCCACAGCAATCCGGTGCTTGAATTATTTGGAGGCTCCCACCAGCGGAAGTGTCTATATCAATGGAGAGAGGTTAACTTCAAAGAATAAGACCCGGCTGGTCAGGGAATCAATCTCCATGGTTTTTCAACAGTTTAATCTTTATCCCCATATGACTGTCTTGAAGAACCTGACGCTGGCTCCCCTGAAATTACATAAGAAAAGTAAAAAAGAGGCCGAGGATCTGGCATATCATTACCTGGATATTGTCGGATTAAGGGAAAAGGCTCATGTTTACCCGACGACCCTGTCAGGTGGACAGCAGCAGCGTATAGCCATTGCCCGTGCATTGTGCGCCCGGACAAAAATCATTCTGTTTGATGAACCCACCTCTTCACTTGATCCTGAAACCATTCAGGAAGTTCTGGATGTCATGATTAAGTTGGCCGGGGAAAACATGACCATGGTTGTGGTTACCCATGAAATGGGGTTTGCGCGACAGGTTGCAGACAGAATTGTGTTTATGGAGGATGGCCAGATTATTGAAGAGGGCGTACCGGAGCACTTCTTTACAAACCCTGAAAATGACAGGGTTAAACAGTTTCTCAGTAAGATTATCCGTTAAGGTGCGTGATGAACCCGAAGTAAAAGCAGGATTCACCGCAGACAAGTAATCTAATGAACCATCAAAATATATTTTTATGATCAAAGGAGGTCATGTAAAATGAAAAACTTCAAGAAATACGTTGGTTTATTCCTAAGTATGCTCATGCTTGTATCTCTATTGGCAGCTTGTGGTGCTCCGGTCAGTGGCAGCAGCGCAGCACCAACACCTGCAAGTTCTGCGCCTGCTTCAGTCCCGGCTGCAAAATATCCGGAAGATATCCAGAAGATTGTTGACCGTGGCGTTCTAAAGGTAGGTGTTAAGAATGCGGTTATCGGTTTTGGTTATCAGGATCCATTGACACAGGAATACACAGGACTTGAAATAACATTAGCAGAAAAAATAGCAGAAAAACTGGGGGTTAAAACGGAGTATACTGCCGTAACAGCCGCAACTCGTACTGAACTACTGGACTCAGGCGATATCGATTGTGTACTTGCAACCTTTACTATCACGGATGAAAGAAAGAAGAACTGGGACTTCTCAACACCTTACTATACAGACTATGTAACTGTGTTGGTTGAAAACTCCTCCGGAATTAAATCTCTTGCAGATTTAATGAATAAAAAGGTTGGTGTTTCCTCCGGTTCAACTTCTGCAAAAGCACTGGTCAAAGCCATGGTTGAAGGCGGATTGGTCAGTCAGGACAGCTTTAAGGAAGATACCTTTGATCCTGCAATCTGGAATACCGGTGTTTCCTTCCATCAGTATGATGATTATCCGACAATCTCCACCGCTTTAAGTGCAAAGGAAATTGATGCTTTCTGTGTGGATAAGTCCATTCTTGCCGTTTATCATACCGAGGGCAGATCTTATATTACCGAAAAGTTCTCACCGCAAAACTATGGTGTAGCGACTAAAAAAGGCTCCGCTCTGACACCGTTTATTGAAGAATTGATTACCGGATGGTTGGCGGACGGAACGGTGAAAGGTCTGATTGCAGAGAATAATCTGGAATAAGCATATTGAAAATATGAATCAGCTACAGGGCTTCGCCTCGTGCGAAGCCCTGTTTATCAAACTCGAAGGAACGTTCATCAGCAGTGGTTGGCATAATAATTGAACAGGAGGAAATGGTATGGACGGTTTATTTTCTTTAGATGCATGGGAAAAAGTGTGGACATTCCGTTCCACCTTTCTGCTGGGGCTATATAATTCCGCCAGAATGGCATTGTTCGCTTTGCTGTTATCCATGGTGCTTGGGATACTGTTCGGGTTGATGGCTACCAGCGGCAAGAAAGCTTTAAAGGGAATAAGCCGTGTTTATGTGGAACTGATCCAGAACACCCCTCTTATTCTTCAGCTGTGTTTCCTGTATTATGCTCTTGCGTTTTCAGGAAAAAGCCTGGGAATATTCGTTACCGGTATCATTTCTCTTGGTGTCTACCATGGAGCCTATATGTCTGAAGTTGTTCGGGCCGGAATCGGTTCTATCCCAAAAGGACAGTTTGAGGCTGCAGATTCGCAGGGGTTTAACTATATAGGGAAGATGTATTACATCATTTTACCTCAAAGCATTAAGATCATTCTTCCTCCAATGGCCAACCAGGTTGTGAATCTGATTAAAAACACCTCCTGTCTGTACATTATCGGGGGTGCTGATCTGATATCTCTTACTTACAGCTTTGTAACAGGTGCTACAACCGGCGGAGCTTATGCCCCCGCATACCTGGTAACCGGACTTCTGTTCTTTATTATTTGCTTTCCGCTTTCAATCCTTGCAAGCACCTGGGAGAATTCTCTGAAAAAGAGAGAGTTGAAGACGGTCGATGGCGGGAATATTCTGACGGAAGGGATGGTGGCTAAATAATGGGTACATTGGATAATAGTTTTTCCATGCTTCAGAATCCGGCACTTCTTGGTTATATTTTAAAAGGAGTTGCCTTTACACTGATAATATCTGTTGTTGCTGTCGGAATCGGCATACTCTTAGGCTCCATTCTTGCGCTTGTCAGAAATTACTGCAACAGTAAAGGGAATAAGATATTCAAATGGCTGTCTGTGGCCTATATTGAGATTTTCAGAAATACACCGCTGCTGCTGTGGATATTTATCTGTCTGGTGTTCTTCCCGGTTCCGGAGTTTCTTTCCCGGAAGATGTTCGGATTGACATCGGTAGAGGCAAAACTGCTTTTCAAAGGTGCAATGGCTTTGATTTTATTCACCTCCTCCGTGATTGCCGAGATAGTTCGGGGCGGTTTGAACTCAGTGGCGCATGGACAATTCGAGGCCGGGTATTCTCAGGGCTTTAATACAGTTCAGGTCATGATCTTCATTGTATTACCCCAGGCTTACAGGAATATCATTCCCACTCTGCTCAGCCAGGTCATTACAACGATTAAAGACTCTTCCTATCTGGCTAATATCGCAGTGATCGAACTGATGTCCAGGGTAAAGACCTTGCTGAGTGCGGCAAACAGATACAATGGCACCGGTTCGGTCAATGTTTCAGATGTATTTGTTCTGTTTGGCGTTGCTGCGATCATTTATTTTATCATTAACTTTATCTTGTCTTCACTGGTCCGATATATTCAAAAGCATCCCCGGATTCCAAAGACTGCAACCCGTGCGTCCTGAAAAAGATAAGCCGCTTCAAGGAGGTTTACCTGATGGAAAACTATGTTGTTACTATATCCAGGCAGTTCGCCAGCTTTGGGCGTTCCATCGCTCAAAAGCTGTCTCAGGAGCTGAATATTGAGTTCTATGACAGAGATATTGTTGAAGCCACATCAAAGAGGATGGGACAACCCATTCCGGTGATCAGCAACGAGGAGGAAAATGCAAATTCTGTTTTCTTCAGGAGAAAATACCCATTGGGTATGGGTGTGGCCAACATTCAGGATGAAATATTTAATGTTCAGGCGAACATTATCCGGGATTTTGCCCAAAGGGAATCCTGCATTATCGTGGGAAGATGCGCCAGATATGTATTAAGAGATCATCCCCGATGCCTGAATGTGTATGTTTATTCGCCCTATGAGCGCAGACTTGAAAACTGTACCGGGGCCCTGCAAATGGATTTAAAGGTAGCAAAAAAGATGATCAAAGAGGTTGACAGGGCCAGAGAAAATTACCGTCACCGATATTGCCCTGATGTGACCAATGCTTACGACGGCTACGATTTAATGATTGACAGCAGCCGGTTCGGCATTGAAATGAGCGCAAAAATCCTGGCGAATATTGTAAGGAATCAACTCCTGTAACACTTGGAAGCTTCAGGCGTTCTTAAATTATGTGGCTGTTCCGTTGGAAATCCTGAGCGAAAACAGGAAAAGGTGGCTGACACCTGTTATGCTTCAGGGTTAACCACCTTTTTCATATTCTTTTCAAATTTACTGCGAGGAATCATGACCTGGTGCTTGCAGCCCTGACATTCAATCCTGATGTCCGCACCTGTACGCAGCACTTTCCATATCTTGCTGCCGCAGGGATGTGGTTTCTTCATTTCCACCAGATCGCCGAGCTTGAATTCCTTGATGATCACAAAAAACCTCTCCTTCCGGCCTTAACCGGTGAGTTTCTGAACCGCTGTTTCCTCATCGGGGTATATCTCGATAAAATGATCCAGCTTGGTGATTTCAAAAAGCTTCACAATATCGGGAACCAGGCTGCAGATGACAAGCTTGCCGCCGTTATCTTTAAACCTTTTAAAGCTTTCAACAATCATTCCGATTCCGGCGCTGTTCATGTAGCCAACACCGGACATGTTCAGCACGGCTGCTTTTGAACAATTCTCCCCGATTTGCCTGTCAAAGTATTCCTTGCATTCCGCCTGGGTAGATATTTTAATCTGCCCCTTTAATGAAAAAACCATAATACCCTTTACGTTTTTCTGAGAGAATTCCATTGTTCAATCCTCCTAAAAAGCACTAAAGGATTATATACCCAAAATTTCTGAGCTATAACATCAATCATGATTTTGGTTCATTTCCTCAGTTCTTCAGGCTATGCAGCGGTGCTGGAATCCTACCCCCCCGGTTGATGAACTCTTCCGCAGAGAACGGGTTGACGCGCATGACAGGGCCTGAGCCAAACAATCCGCCGAAGTCCACCAGTTCTCCTACCTTCGCACCCGGCACCGGAATGATTCTGACAGCAGTGGTTTTCTGGTTTACCATACCGATGGCAGCCTCATCGGCTATAATGGCGGATATAGTTGATGCCGATGTGTCTCCGGGCACTACGATCATATCCAGCCCAACCGAGCACACACAGGTCATTGCTTCCAGCTTTTCAATGGACAGCGCACCGCATTGAACTGCCTCGATCATGCCCGCATCCTCCGACACTGGAATAAAAGCTCCGCTCAGCCCACCTACATAGGAGGATGCCATTACGCCGCCTTTTTTAACAGCGTCATTCAAAAGGGCCAATGCCGCTGTCGTACCCGGAGCGCCGCAGCGCTCCAGCCCCATCGCCTCCAGGATATGCGCAACGCTGTCCCCGATAGCCGGGGTAGGTGCAAGTGACAAATCCACAATACCGAAGGAAACACCCAACCTGCTGGAAGCTTCCCTTGCCACCAGCTGACCCATTCTGGTAATTTTAAACGCAGTTTTCTTAATGGTGTCGGCCATAGTGCCGAAATCCGCTCCGTTAAGTTTCTTTAATGCCGCCGCGACAACACCGGGGCCGCTGACCCCGACGTTAATGACGCATTCGGGTTCTCCGATGCCATGAAACGCACCGGCCATAAAGGGGTTGTCCTCTACTGCGTTGGCGAACACAACCAGCTTTGCACACCCGAAAGCCTTGTTGTGGGCTGTTTTATGAGCCGTTTCCAGGATGATTTCACCCATCTGCCTTACAGCATCCATGTTGATACCGGCCCGTGTGGTGGCGATATTTACCGAGGAACATACCCTTTCGGTTGTGGACAACGCCTCTGGAATGGATTTGATGAAGCCTCTGTCGGCATTCGTATAGCCTTTATGAACGAGGGCTGAAAAGCCGCCGATAAAGTTCACGCCTGTTTCCTGAGCAGCCCGATCCAGCGCCTGGGCAAACTTAACATAGTCAGCATCACTGCTGCTCTCTGCCACGATAGAAACGGGGGTTACCGAAATTCTTTTATTAATGATGGGAATGCCATATTCCTTTTCGATATCGTCGCCTGTTTTCACCAGGTTTCTGGCATACCGGGTAATCTTGTCATAGATCTTCGTACAGGCTCGATCCGTATCCTCACTGCAGCAATCCCTCAGTGAAATACCCATGGTGATGGTACGAATGTCCAGTTTTTCGTTTTGAATCATCCGAATGGTTTCGAGAATCTCATTTTGGTTAATCATATATGTCCTCCAACCGGTTTTTGGTTAAATTCTGTGCATGCTCTGGAAGATTTCTTCCCGCTGAATCCGGATATCCACCCCAAGCTCCTGCCCTTTCTGTGTCAGCAGATCCTTCAGTTCTGAAAAGTCCATGTTCATTTTCTCCAGATCGGTCAGCATGATCATGGTGAATAAGTTCTGCATGATGGTCTGTGAAATGTCCAGAATGTTCACATCGGCTTTT
This sequence comes from Bacillota bacterium, assembly GCA_023426765.1. Classification (GTDB taxonomy): domain Bacteria; phylum Bacillota; class Clostridia; order DSM-8532; family DSM-8532; genus JAAYJG01. The sequence continues at coordinate 433 of JAEZBW010000629.1, read as the reverse complement.
TGCAGCACTGCGCTGATCCCGGCAATTAACCCAACCTTGTCATACCCGATGACTGTAATGACTGCTCTCATTTTATCTCTCCCCGTTCAATTGATTTTTGTTCGATGAACTAAATGTTTCTCTGTAAATTCGCTCCCTGTTAACGGCACTTTTATTGTTCCTCAAGGTTACAGGTTACTTATTTGGTTAAGTCTATCATTGTTTTCGATGGGAATCAACTGCGTAACGGGACTCCCACATCGGCTTAACTGGACTCTTCTCCGGCTTTCATCCAGTTGATAAACTGTCTGGCGGTTCTTGGGGACATTCCGTTATAGGCCATCTCCCACTGCATTGCCTTTTGCTCCAGTAAGGTATCTGCCTGCATGTTTTCTTCTTCGGCCATTTTCCGGACAATCTGAAGATATTCTTTTTTCAGCGGGGATGAAAACAC
>JAEZBW010000298.1 GCA_023426765.1 Bacillota bacterium | reverse complement strand
TGGTATTAATCAAACCGAAGGTATACATTTTCAGTACACTGTGCAGATAGTCCAGACGGTAATCACTATGTACCGTCGTGACGATGGGGATACCCGACTTTTTTTTCACAAAGATGCCAATCATGTTGGCTTTCGCACCATGGGTATGAATGATGTTGTATTCGCCGGTGAAAACGATATTCGTGACCGTGCGGATATCCTTCAGGATGTTTCCCGAGCGGACAACCTCCACATCGATTCCCATGTCTCTCGCATCATCGGAAAAAGGGCCGGAGCGCAGACTGATCAACTTCACATGAATATGGTTTCCCAATTGCTTTACCAGTGACAAAACATGGGTTTTCGCCCCTCCGCTGTCCCCGCCGCCAATTATATGCAATACCTTCATTTGTAACTCCTAAACGCATGAGAAATACTCCCGGCTTATTCTGTCACCGGAATAATCCATTATACCGCATCCGGTTTAAAGAATAAAGTATCCGCATCAGAATTGACATCCCAAACCGGGAGGCTTAAAATGGGGTATGTGTTCCAATCACCGGGAAGAAAGAATAGAATGCCCGGTAGTGCATTCAAGGGGAGAGGGTTCTATGGATCTGATCGCATGGTCAATTCGGAGTATTTTATTTCCACTGCTGCGTTACGCAAAAGGGAATCAAACCTTAAACTTAATCAGCCAGTTCGAAAAAACGCAATATCTGCCGGAGGAAGAGCTTGCCGGGTTACAAAGGGAGAAATTAAGCAGGCTGCTGCTCCATTGCGTAAATCATGTACCGGCTTATCAGGCTTACAAAGACCTGATACCTCTGATTGAAAAGGATCCGATGGAAGCGCTGCAGCAATTTCCCGTGCTGACAAAACAAGCGGTGAACGATAATCAGGAACAGCTGATCAGCACCATTGCCGACAGGACGAAGCTTATCCCCAATCGCTCGGGCGGATCCACCGGCAAGCCCGTCAGGTTTTATATCGACAGGCCGACGGCGGAAGGCTCCGAATCGTCCAGGTGGAGGGCGCTTTCCTGGTGGGACATCGCCATTGGCGACCGGTGCCTGATGGTTTGGGGAAACCCGCTGGAGTTAAGCCAGCATAAAAAGTTTATCTATCACATGAAGGAACGGATATTAAAGAACACGGTTTTTGTTTCGGCGTATGATTTAAGCCCTGAAGCCTTACAGAAATATGTGGGTGTTTTAAATCGATCCAAACCGACATACTTTTATGGCTACGCTTCGGCATTATATCTGTTTGCGCAGTATATCCTGAAACAGGGGGTTCAGGTGAAACATCCGCCCAGGGCGATCATCTCAACCTCAGAGACATTGCATGACTATCAGAGGACAGTGATTGAACAGGCTTTTCACAGCAGGGTGATCAATGAGTATGGCGCCAGGGATGCGGGTATTGTCGCATATGAATGTCCCCAGGGAAGGATGCATCTTTCGTCTGAAAACATGATCGTTGAGATTGTCGATTTCGCGACGAAAAAACCCGTTGAACCGGGAAAAAGCGGTCTTGTCGTGATTACCGACCTGAACAATTTCTCGATGCCCAGGTTAAGATATCAAATTGGCGACGTTGCAGCCCAGTCGGCGGAGAAATGCGTGTGCGGAAGAACCCTTCCCGTCCTGGATAAAATTGAAGGCCGTGAAGACGACATCTTTATTGCCGAGAATGGCAGCTATGTCCATGGCGTGTATTTTGCCAACCTTGCCCGCAGCTATCCCAGCATTCAGCAGTTTCAGATCATTCAGCATACACGGGAAGATATCACCCTGAAGGTGATTAAAAGCAGCGGGTTCAAAGATACGGAAATGCAGCAGTATATGGATGCCATTCAAAACACTATGGGTAAGGTAAAAATCAGGTTGGAATATGTGGATCACATAGAAGCATCGGCATCCGGTAAAACGCGGTACTCAAAACGCGAGTTTGCAATTGGTGATTAAAAAAGAAGTTATCCGCCGGCTTTTCTCTGCTTTATCCAATGGAGAAAGGTGTTGAGTTCGGAAGTAATTTCCTTAGACAGAAACAGGCTGACGAAATAGACCAGGCAGCCAACCAGTGCTGTCACCAACAGGGAAATTACAGAAGGAGAGAATACACGCAGTAAAAGGAATACAACGATACTCATCAGGATACAACTGATGAGTATTTTTGTGACGCTGGATAGTTTGAAATGAATTTTCAGAATTTTTCTGCTTCGGATCAGCGATAACAGAAGATATATAAAGTAGGAGAGCGCCGTACTGACGGCTGCGACCCTGTAGCCATAGACCGGAACCAGCAGCAGGTTTATCGCAATATTCACCACCGAACTGATCAGCGAATTAAAGAAAAGGGGTTTTGTTTTCTGGTTCAGTTCCCAGGCCTTGTTGCTGTACTCTGCCAATCCGAAGAAAAACATCCCCGCCGCAACCCAGATGATAACAAAGCCATTTTCGAAATAGGCCTTATCCAGAAACAACCGGGATAACGTTTTTGACAAAGCGCTCAAGCCAAATAACGCCGGCATCGATATCATCAGATAGTACCTGACAGCCTGGGACAACAGCTGCTCGGTTTGCTCCTTCGTGTTTTGACGGAAGTTACTTAAAATAATGGGAAACACCCCGCGCATCACTGCAGAAAGAATCAGCGTAAAGAGCGTGGAGGAAATGGTGTAGTTGGCATGGTATATCCCCAGTTGATCAGCCCCTGCAAAAGGTGTGATGATATACCTGTCCGACAGGCTTAAAAGGCTGTTTGTGATGTTCACCATCACCAGCGGGATTCCATAAGCAAAAAACTTCTTCAGAACCTTCGAGGAAAAAAAGGTAAAGCGAATATAACGGGTTACTTTCAAACGGAACCCTATCAGCAGAATGATGGCGGTATCCACGAGGATATTGCTGAGCACTGCAACAGCAGGTGTGAAGGTATTTGTTTTAAACTGATAAACAAAGAATATGGTGAACAAAAGCTTGGCGGCAACAGAGCAGATGGAAGTAAAAAGCAGAAGCTTTGTCCTTCTTGTAGCCGAAAGCAGCGATGTGAAAATCTGCATGGTGTTGTATGTAATGAACATCAGCAAACTGAGAATAAACAGCTCGGTAAACCAGCGTTCATTCCCCCGGCTGATGATGAAAACGCCTAAAAGCCCCAATATCAGAATGATTCCGTTGATCGAACACCACAAGGTGAAAGTGGTGGAATAGAACAGAACCCGCTTCTTGCTGCCATCAAAGGAATTGACATACCGGTAAACCGATTGGATTAGCCAGCCCAGCAGTAAAAAGGACAGAATGTTGACGGTGGTGGTAATAAACCCGTAATAACCATACACCTCAGGGACAAAAAACTTCGTGTATAAGGTGATGGTCGCAAGGCCTATCAGCCCTTCAATAATTTTTGCGGGCAAAAACAGGGCGGTGTCCTTCACCATTATTTTCTTAGCATCAGCATCATTCAGGTTTTTCATCTTGATTCCTATCTCATGATTCCATGATCGGTTCACGAACCATAAAAAATGATGTAAAAAATACGGTGGAAGGATTGCCTTCTTCCCGTATCTATTAAAATATACTATAAAAAAAAGAATAACTCAAGAATTGACGTGAACCCTTTTGGTCATCTGTCCAGCAGGGTATCCAGATGGTTTTTGTCAAACCCGACGATGATTGTCCCGTCCACATCAAGCACCGGAACACCCCGCTGCCCGGATTTTTGAATCATTTCCCTCGCCTTTGCGGGGTCGCCGGACACATCCACATCCTCAAAGGGAATGTTCTTCTCTTTCAAATAATCCTTTGCCATTACACAGTATGGGCAGGTAGGGGTTGAATAAACAATAATATTCATATTTCTTCCTCTCCTTTAAATATTTTCGACTCTTTTTCCGAAATGTACCGACCGGCCATAATCCCTGCAATGGTACCGTCCCCGACTGCAGTGGTAATTTGCCGAATCTCCTTCAGGCGGACATCGCCTGCGGCAAAAACGCCTTCCCGCGACGTGCGCAGCTTTTCATCGGTGACGATATATCCACCTTCGCTAAGGGCCAGTTGGCCTTCAAAAAGCTTGCTCATGGGCTGCATCCCGATATAAATGAAAATGCCGTCGATGGATGCCTGCTGTGTCTGTCCTGTGTTTACATCCCGCAGCGTTGCTGCGGTAACGAAGTTATCACCGTGAATTGCAATAACCTCCTGGTTGAAAAGAACCTCGACGGATGCATTTTTGAACAGTTCGTCCTGTGCTGCCCTGGATGCGGTGAAGGTATCCCTTCGGTGTACAACTGTTACCTTCTTTGCATATCGCGTCAGAAAAACTGCTTCCTCCACGGCAGCATCCCCACCGCCGACAACCATCACATGAGCGTCCTGATACAGTGCTGCGTCACAGGTGGCGCAATAATGCACGCCCCTTCCGGTAAATGCTTCTTCACCTTCTATGTTCAGTTTGCGGGGATGCGCTCCGGTTGCGATGATCACAGATCTGGCCAGATAATCTGCTTTTTTGGTCGAAAGGGTTTTTATGGGGCCATCCAGCATAACGCCGGTTATTTCCTGCAGCTCATCGATCTGAGCGCCGAAATCCAGGGCCTGCCTTTTCATGTTTCCCACCAGATCTATCCCTCGTACAGGGCCATTGGTACCCGGATAATTCGCAACCTGCCAGGTGGTGGCAACCTGACCGCCGATAAAGCTGTCATCGACGACAACGGTATAAAGCTTTGCCCGGGCGGCGTAAATGGCTGCCGTAAGACCGGCGGGCCCGCTTCCTAAAATCAGCAGGTCGCATTCGGTTTTATCCTTCTTCTCGCATGCGCATTTTCCGCCTGCCATCGATTCAAGTGTGCACAAAAGCTCGGGATAACGGGTGTAACCCGACAATCGCCGGCAAAACTCCTTGCCCTTCACAAAAAACAGGATGGTGGAGCTGGCTCGGACGTGGTATTGCTTGCTGAGCTCCCGGTTAAAATCCCGGTTGATCCGTGCAAAAACTATTTTTTCGGCAAACATCTGCGACATACGCTCAAACAGTGGAAGAACCGAAACACAGATGGGGCAGTCATTGCTGTAGAAGATGACCGCCATCGGCAGGGAATTTTCCAGAACATTTTTTTGAAAATCTGCTGCTGTAACTTCCAATACCGTATTCATCATTCATCGCTCCATCTATAACATTATCATACCTGATTTTGCAAGCAATTGCTTCCGTTGTAATAACGAAGCTAAAGCTTCGTTGTTACGGTGTGATGGTTTTGCTAAAGCAAAACCTGCTGTTGTAATAAATATACCAATTCTGCAGGATGAATAACACACAATAACGCAACACTCTGTCATTTTTCCGCGGCTTATTCATCAACAGAAAAAGGCTGACCATACACCGCATGACTGAAAGCTTTTTCCGCATCCTGCAAAGCCAGCCCCTTTCACTGTCCGGGTTTTGCGCGATGCCCACATTCGAGAGGCTTACCCTGCGACTGCGCATGACAGCATCCTCCTTTGTGATTTTATTTCAGGTCTGCAAATCTCACTATGCATAGTATTGCTTTTTTACCGAAGAATAACGCCAGGAGACCGTTCGGAAAAGTATACTTTTTTCGCATTTTAAGACATAAAAAATGTTTCCGAGCCGGCTCCAAGGAGACCGCTCGGAAAAGCATAATTTATTCGCACTTTGACATAGGCGCGAAATGCAAAAAAAAAACGGAGCAACCCGCTCCGCGCATTAGAAAATCTTTTATTATTATAAAAGAAAGGAGGTAAAAGTATGTTAAAAAGTATCAGTGTACATTCATATTATAAAATTTTTTCTCATTCGGGCACAAGTGACAAAATAAACATAATTGTGACAAGCCGACGGAAATTGTTTGTTTATTTTGATTACCCACCCCGGAATTAATTTTCAGTACGAGCCCACGATACAGGCTCATCGGATGGTTATCTGGGGCCTGTGAACAGAATCTGCCATCTGAAGGGAAAGAACGTTTTTCGCCGCCTGTATTGATTGATGGTAATTCTTACTGTAGAATCAATATGAAAAGCCGCGATTACGGCTTAACAGGTTTACAGGCTGAAAGGTTTACCGGTGTTGTCCAATTCCGCAAAGAATCCGGTTTACAGTTTCAACTGATTTGAGGATTAAGGAAATGGATTTTTTAAAGAAGGATCCCGCACAGCCCATAAGCCAGATGAATCCGCTGGTTTTAGCTTTTGTCGGGGACTCTGTGTTTGATTTGTTCATCCGCAGCCGCCTGGCATTACAAAAAAACGAATCGGCACATAAATTGCATGTGAAAGCCACAGGCTATGTCAAGGCGGCTGCGCAAAGCAAAATTGCCGCAGCCGTGCAGGAAACCCTGGATGATGAAGAAAAGGCCATATTTCGTCGCGGAAGGAATGCAAAGTCCGCAACCATCCCGAAGAATGCCGATATTCTGGATTACCGCCGTGCTACCGCCTTTGAGGCCGTTGTCGGCTATTTGTACCTGCTCGGCAGAAATGAACGGCTGTTGCAGCTGCTAAACATTGCAGCCGAAGCCATTGAATTGGAAGGAGAAGATCAGCATGCCCGGAAAAGGGAATAAAAAAGATTTTGATGAGTTGAACCGGCAGCAGGCCGAGGAGGATACCGGCAGGCTGGAGGGAAAGAACACCATCCTGGAGGCGCTGAAAGCGAATCACCCGATGAACCGGCTTTATCTGGAGAAGGATTCAAAGGATACCGTCATCGCAAGGATATTCGCCCTGGCCAGAAAGCAGGATATCGTGGTGTCCTTTCTGGAAAAAGCAAAGCTTGATCAGATGTCCATGACCCGCAACCATCAGGGGGTTATTGCCGACGTAGCGCCTTATGCCTATGTGGAAGTACAGGATATATTATTGAAGGCAAAGGAAAAGAATCAGCCGCCATTCTTACTCATCCTGGACGGAATAACCGATCCGAACAACCTTGGATCGATGATCCGTACTGCCGAATGCGCCGGGGTTCATGGCATTATTCTGCCCAAAAGACGTTCGGCGAGCTTATCGCCGGTTGTTGCCAAAGTGGCAGCAGGCGCGGCGGAGCATATCCCGATTGCCAGGGTGACGAACCTGACGAGAACCATTGAAGAACTGAAGGAAGCCGGGATATGGATCATAGGAACCGATGTGCAGGGAAACACCCGGTATGACCAGTTTGATTACCAGGGAGCCCTGGCCGTTGTCATTGGCAGCGAAGGAGAGGGGATTAGCCGCCTTGTTCGCGAAAGCTGTGACGTATTGTTAAAAATACCAATGTACGGAGAAATCAATTCTCTGAATGCGGCGGTAGCTTGTGGTCTGATAGCCTTCCACGCAGCAGGAAAGCGGGGAAAATCCGCCGCTGCTTCAAAGACGACTTGAGTGGTGACATTTTTTATGTATTGAGGATTCGTATAAAAAGCGATATACTTATTTTGGTTTCAGGTTCCAGGGCAGCAGAGAAGGCCGGAGATCAAACCGGGATCCGCGCTCGGGGGTACAACCACATTTTGCTGAAAGGAATTCGGGACATGGCTTTACCAATCATCGGTGTTGTATTCGGTCCTATCATCATGCTGCTGGCGTCGGTTTTTCTTTTACAGCATAAAGGGCGTAAGGTTCTGGTAATCGTTTCGGCCATTCTGTTTCTCTTCACCGCGCTGAATCAGTTGCTTCTGCCGTTGGAACTTTTATTGATTTCAGTTCCGCAGATTTTATGGAAGCTATTAACGCTTGCAACGGCTGCAGCTCTTTTTTTATTCGCAATTCGGGACAAGCATTACGATATTTCGATTCTTGCGTTTATTCAGATTCTGGCATTGATTTTGACCGAAATCCTCATCTCACCCAATGAACCGGTGACTTTTCTGCAGTTTGATGCTGAAGGGAAGCTGCTGCTATTTGCAGGCGCTGTCATTATCGCTATGATACTTCCACTTGTGCTGTTTCATCCGAAATCTCCCTTGCTTCAGCAGGGGATGCGAACAAAATCCGGGGTTGCCGGGATTTTTCTATGGATGGCGGCTTTTGCCGGAATGCTTAGCGCCAGAAGCGTTACAGCCTTGTTTCTGTTCGCGCAGTGGGCTTATCTGGGAAATCTGTTTTTGCGAAAGGCTTTCGGAGAACCGAAAAAGCGTCAATTGCTGCCGGTTCTTCAGCAATTGGTTTTAACTCTGTGGATAGTGACCTCTGGGTTCATTTACATGCATAAGGGCACGCCTGCGATCTCAGGTTTAACCGAAGGCGGAATAACAGCGGGGTTGATATCGGCGCTCGTGATCCTCTTTGTATTTACCATGGGTGTACTTATTCCCGAGAAGTCTTTAACGGAGAACAGCTGCCGATGGCCGGTTTCGGTTGTGGGCTTGTCCATGACTCTTTTTTCTCTGCTCGTCCCGTTTTCCGTTTTGCTAAAATTTCGAGCCTTATTCCTGAACCTTGACCACAAGCTGGCAGCACCCGCTGTTTTTCTTGGAGCACTGCTGATGGCAGCCAATGCGTATCATGCGGCTTGTGCCCGGTCGGATGAAGAACTTGTATCCCATCTTCTGTTGTTTGTATCGGGATGGGCCGTTATCAGTGTTTTCTCAGGCCTGGAAGGAGTTTTTTTTACCGTTGGTTACGTCATTGCCGCTGCAATGACTTTCGCATTCCTATTTGCCTGCAGTTCGATTCTTCATTCCGGAGAACTGCCGGAGGCTGCTGAACTTCCGTATTCCCCTGCTTTGCTGAAGTTTAAATCCATTATACCTCTGCTGTTTTTACTTCCGCCATTCACCTGCGCTTTGCCTGGTCTTGTTGTTATGCCGATGCTGGTGGAGTATGGCCTTGCCTTGCTTTTTGCGGTTATTGGCCTTGTACTGTTCATGGCGGTGATCATCCGTTGGGCGCTGCCTTTGCTGCGTGCCCGAAAAAACACTGCCAGAGAAGGAACTCCTTTAACGGGGGTGTTCAAGTACCTTCTGCCCGTTTTTTTCATTTTTGTGCTTGCAGCAAACCTTTTATCAGGGCCGATCTATCGCTATTTACAAAAGCATCCTCAACCAAAAGGGAATCAGTCTGCAGTTGATCTTGGGACATATGTGGATTTATCGGGAATTCTTCTCCCTTCAGGCCTGAATGCCGGTATGATATTTTTGGGGTTCAGCGCGGTTGTTCTCATCGTTTTGGTGATAGTTTCCGGGTTCAGGCCCGGTGAGACAAGCCATGAGAAACCGGCAAATGCAGTAATCCCATATTCCCTGACAGCCTGGCTGCCAGCGGGCATCCGCATTCCGTTATGGATCCGGGCGGCCTGGATAACGACAGCGACATTGCTAGTGGGGGTGGCATTATCATGCTTGAAGGGTTAATTTGGTTTTTATCGGTCATCGTCACCGTGTTCCTTTTGTATATTGTTGAGAATTTTGTCCGATCCGGAATACCAGGATATAACAAGGCCTGGCTTCTTCAGCCGCTCTACCAGTTGATCCGTCTTTTTGGCAAAAGAGACGTGAATGGAGGCTGTCCCTGTAGGTGGTATTCGGTTGCTTCCTGCTGGTTTGCATGTTGTGCCCTCTATTTTTCAGTGGCGGGCAGTCATCTTATTTTCATCTTTACTTGCCTTGTCATGATGGAGCTTTTTGTCCTGGCGGGCGCCTGGAACCATAACGAGGCCTCTGCAGCCATGGCAGCCCAGAGGGGGATCGCACGGCTGATGATTTGCAGCTTTACCCTCCTTGTCTCTGCAGCATCGCTGGCGCATGTCACAGGAACTCTGAACCTCAAGGAAATTCTGGCATATTCCCGGAACCAGGGGTTGCTGCTGCAGCTTCCCCTTGCTTTTACAGCCATGATCACGCTGCTGTTAACCCGGGGAAATCTGCTGTTTTTTGATTTCAACATCGCCGGAAAAGGCATCGGGCTTACGGATTCACCTCTTTATACGCCATATGGCGGCTGGAGCCTGGCATTGGCACAAATTACCCACTGGGTTGAAATAGGCGTATGGATTAAGCTGGTTTCGGTGTTTTTACCGTTCAGCCCATGGATATCCTTTTCAACATCAGCGCTTTGCTATCTGGGTTTCCTGATGCTCGACGGCTTTATATCCAAAGCTCAATGGAAAATAGCCGCCCGGAACGCTTTGATTTGGGGCGGAGGCCTGGCCGCGATGAACTATATCTGGTTGGTCATCTTATAGGAGGAGCGATACCATGGGCTGGTTAGACAGGTTTAAATCCCGTTCCATCTCACTGCTGGTAATACAGGCCGGCGGGTGTACAGGCTGCGCACTGCAGTTTTCCATGGCACTGTCGCTGGAAAACGATATTAAGGGAATTACCGTTACAGCAAACCCGAAGCATGCCGATGTGCTGCTTGTCACCGGATGCATTAATGAACAGTCCCGGAAAGAAATTTTAAAGGTTTATGATCAGATTCCGCAGCCGAAGGCAGTGATCGCTGCAGGCGCCTGCTCCTGTTCCGGAAGTCTGTTTCGTACTGCAGACAGCCAGCTTTATACCGCAGAGGAGATCTTACCGGTTGATGCCTGGATCCGAGGCTGTACACCGAAGATGCATGAAATGCTGGAAGCAGTTGTCCGGGCTGCCGAGGTCGGTTTGGAAAAAGAAGAAAGCGGGAAGGAAACATGAGCAAAGGTTTAAGCGAAAAACAAAGCGCAGCGCTGCTGGGAAAATGGTTTACCTTTAAGTCCATGGGCTATTCGCTTCTGATGATGGATGCGACGCAAAACGGGAACCAGGTTTCCGTCGAATACCTTCTTCAGAAGGAAGACAAAATAGAATCGGTAAAAACCAGTGTCTCCTGCAGCAGTTCCATTCCCTCGGTGACCGGAGTGTTTCCTCAGGGAGCCCAAATGCAGGATGAAATTGCATTTCGGTTTCCGGTCTCCTTCCAGAAAAACAATGCCAGCATTCCCGCCAGTCCGGCCATTGAATGGGGTCCCTTTCATCCATTGCTTCCGCAGCCCGTGAAGTTCCATATTCACATGAAAGAAGAACGAGTTGAGGCAGCGGAGATTGAAACAGGCTATAATTACCGGGGGTTGGAGGTATTATGCACCGGGAGGAAACCGGAGGACGTTCTGGAAGTGATGGAGAGAACCTCTGCAATCAACGGTTATCCCCTTGGGTTTGCATTTGCCCGTGCCATTGAGGAGATTCACGGAGTGCAGGCACCGGAAAGAGCGCAATGGCTGCGCATGTTCCTGATGGAAATGACCTTTCTGCATGCCGGTCTGCAAAGCTTGAACCACATCGCGCGAAGCCTTGGATTACTGGCCTGCAGTGCCAGAATTTTCAAGCTTTGCGGCTTGTATCAGGAAGCGGCGGCTTTGATATGCGTCAGCCCTCAGTTTTCCGGGCTTCTGGAAATCGGCGGCCTCAGCATGGACATCCCCAGAGAAATGCTTTTTGCAGTAAATGCCGTCATTCAGGAAATGGAAAAGGAACTGAAGGACATTCGAAACCAGTGGGAGAATACAAAGGTCATCAGAAGACGATTGAATGGCGTCGGGAGGATCGAGGATGACCATGCCGCCATGATGACCGGACGTCCGCGAAGAGCGGCCGGTTTGCCAGAAGACCTTCGAAGCACTTCGGTGCTGCCCTGGAACATGCTGTCCTATAAGGTGCCGATCTGTGGCGGAAGCGACTGCTTTGCCCGTGCCATGCTGATGATCGATGATGCGCTGCTGTCGATGGATCTGATCGATCAAATGACAGCTGCCCTTCCGAAAGGAAGCATAAAGACCACCCTTCAGACCGAAGGTTCGGGTGAGATTCTCGTATGTGAACCCGAGGCCTTCGGCGGGATGGCTGTACGAGTCCGACAGGAGGGGGGGAGGCTTCAGACGATCCGGATCAGGAATGCGGCAGCGCTGAACCTCTCTTTTTTACCCAGTTGCCTGAGAGGGATGGAAATGAATGATTTACCCCTGATTGTTTCATCCTTCGAGTTGGATTTATCAGCTATGGAGAAATAGTGGAAATGACTGCTGGCAATAATTTGCGCTATATTATTTTGTATACAAAAAACAAAATTGCACTTCACAAGGCCGCGATTTTATGGTATCATGATTAAGGCAAGTGGTTTTGTTTGCTTTTTGGTGAACCGAAGTATGGTTTCTAAAAAGCTTTCCATACCATTATCACTATTTTCAGGACACTGCAGCTTTTCAACAGGCTTCAGGCATTGAACTGCTGAGATAGACAATTGTTACCTGAGTTTTTACGATCAAACCATGCAAGTTGAACATTCATTGTTCGCCTGGGAATTTGAGTACAGTTGGGTAAGATGTTAAAAGGGTCAGTCCTTTCTGTAATGGGATTTCTTTGTTAAGGAACGAATGGTTCAGCTTGTTTTTATGATCAGTACGTGGAACCGCTTAATATGAAATGAGGTGAACCTATGTTAAACTGGATATTTCGCGGAGGTGTTCCGGCACCGCACCGTAAGCATACCGCTGAAGCCGAAACGACTGTCATCAGCATCCCGTCCAGGGTCATCCTTCCGATGGTTCAGCACATTGGTGCCCCTTGTTCGCCGATGGTGAAAAAAGGGGATATGGTCAAAGTCGGCCAGGTGATTGGGAATTCGGAAGCCTATGTCTCTTCACCGGTTCACGCCAGTGTATCGGGAACGGTTATCCGTGTTGAACCGATGCTGTTTGCCAGCGGCAAACCGGTCATGTCTGTGGAAATAGAAACCGATGGCCGGCAGGACTTGCATGAAAGCGTTGTTCCGCCTGTCATCCACACAAAGGATGATTTTTTAAAGGCCATCCGCAGTTCGGGCCTTGTGGGCCTTGGAGGCGCCGGGTTTCCAACCCATGTGAAGCTGAATCCTCCAAAGGATCGCAAAATAGATTTTCTGGTGATCAATGCAGCCGAGTGTGAGCCATATATCACCTCCGACTACCGGGAGATGATGGAAAACCCGGAGGGCATTATCAATGGAATTAAACTCGTGCTGGACATGCTGGATATACCCAAAGCGGTCATCGGTATTGAAGACAACAAGCCGAAGGCCATCGCGCTGCTGACAGAAAAAGCAGCGTCGGACAGCAGGATTTCGGTTCAATCCCTTCGTTCAAGGTACCCGCAGGGTGCTGAAAAAATGCTGATCTACGCCACGACCGGCAGGAAGGTTCCGGCAGCAGGAAAACTGCCGGCGGATGTAGGCTGCGTCGTGTTGAATGTGAACAGTGTTTCCTTTATCGCAAACTATGTTGAGACAGGCCTTCCGCTTGTTTCAAAGCGCGTTACGGTGGACGGGCCCGTCGTGAAGGAACCGAAGAACGTCCTGGTACCCATTGGAACCTCACTGAAGGATGTTATCGATTTTTGCGGTGGTTTTTCGGGAAGTCCGTTTAAAATCCTGATGGGCGGCCCGATGATGGGAATTGCTCAGTATTCTCTGGAAACCTCTGTGATCAAGAACACCAATGCTATTCTTGCGTTGGATAAAAAGGAAGGGGATCTTCCTTCCGAGTCGGCGTGCATCCGTTGCGGCCGGTGTGTGGAAGCCTGCCCGATGAACCTGATACCTTCCGATTTGAACAGGCTTGTCATTGCTGGAAAATATGACGAACTGGATAAGTTTCATGTTCTGGATTGCATTGAATGCGGCAGCTGTTCCTATGCATGCCCGGCGAAACGATATCTGGTACAGTCCATCCGCATGGGCAAGGATGAAGTTCGCAGGAATGCTAAAAAGGGGTAAAGGTAGATAAAGAGAGTTGAGGTGATTGATTTTGGAAAATAGATTGTTTGTAAGTTCGTCTCCTCATTTAAGGGACAATACATCCACAAGCAGGATCATGCTGGATGTCATCATTGCCCTTGTACCTGCAGCAGCAGCGGGGGTTTGGTTCTATGGCCTGCGTGCACTGCTTGTGATTCTTGTAACCATGGCTGCTGCTGTGGCTTCGGAATACCTGATGAGGGTGGGCCTGAAAAGAGAACAGACAATTTCAGACTTAAGCGCGGCTGTGACAGGTCTTTTGCTGGCGCTGAACCTGCCGCCGTCCATTCCGATCTGGATGGCGATTGTGGGGGCCATCCTCGCAGTGGCACTGATCAAACAGCTTTTCGGCGGGCTGGGCCAGAATTTCATGAACCCGGCCCTGGGCGCCAGAGTGATGATGGTGGTGGCATGGGCCGGAAGAATGACGGCCTGGATCGATCCGGTCACCGATGCGGTCACCTCGGCAACGCCTCTTGGCATGCTGAAAGAGGGCGGTGCCAAAGCTTTATATATGGATATGTTCTGGGGAAATATCGCCGGATGCATCGGCGAAACCTCGACAGCTGCCATTTTAATCGGTTTTGCATACCTGCTGGTGCGCAAGGTTATTTCCTGGAGAATCCCGGTGATTTTTACCGGAACGGTTGCTTTGCTGACCTGGGTATTGGGCCCGGACGGCATGTTTACCGGTGATCCGCTGTATCATGTATTGGGCGGCGGGCTTTTGCTGGGTGCTGTCTTTATGGCCACCGACTATGTAACCAACCCGATCACCCGCAAGGGAATTGTAATATATGCCATTGGATGCGGTGTTTTAACAACATTGTTCCGCCTGTACGGCAATATGCCGGAAGGGGTTTCCTTTGCCATCATCCTGATGAATATCGTAACGCCGCTGATAGACCGCTATACCGTGCCGGTCAGCTTTGGAGGTGAACGTCGTGTGGAATAGCATCATTAAACCAACCGTGGTACTTTTTGTCGTATGTGTTATCATCTCAGGCTCGCTGGCTTATGTAAACGGTATAACGAAAGACACGATTCAGCAAAACACCCTGGCCGAGCAGGAAGAGTTCCGCAGACAGGTTTTGAACACAGCTGAAAAATTCGAACAGGTTGATCAAGAGGGAACTGCTGAAGCCGTAAAGGGTATATACGCCGGTTTTTCGGGAAGCGACCCTGTGGGTTATGTCGTGGAAGTCTCCACAAAGGGATATGGCGGTGCCATCAGCATGACGGTCGGTGTGAACCTGGAAGGCGCAGTTACCGGAGTGATTGTCGGAAACAACAATGAAACCCCCGGCCTGGGTTCAAAAGCCACAGGTGGGAGCTTTATCGCTCAGTTCAGTTCCATCACGATCGGAGATATCGCCGAAAACGCATTGATTGTCGTGAAGCAGCAGCCAAAAGCAGCAAATGAGGTGCAGGCCGTTTCCGGGGCGACAATATCATCACGCGCTATCACAAAAGGCGTTCAGGCGGCCCTTGACACCGTGAAAACAGTAAAGGGGGGAGACTGATATGGCCAAATCCAAAGCAAAATCACTGCTGACCTTCACAAATGGCTTTTTCAAGGAGAACCCGGTATTAAGGCTGGTATTGGGCACATGCCCCACGCTGGCGGTTACGACAATGGCTAAAAACGCCATCGGCATGGGGATAGCAGCAACCTTTGTTCTGCTTGGCTCGAACATCGTGATCTCCCTCATCCGGAAAATCGTGCCCGACAAGGTGAGAATACCGGTATTCATAACGGTTATCGCAGGGTTCACGACCATTGTGCAGCTGCTTTTACAGGCATATGCACCGGATATTTATAAAGAGCTGGGCATTTATATCCCGCTGATCGTTGTAAATTGTATCATCCTGGCCAGGGCGGAGATGTTCGCCTGTAAAAACTCGGTTGGGATGTCCATACTGGACGCCCTCGGCATGGGAGTTGGCTTTACCATTGCCCTCTTAATCATGGGATCCATCCGTGAAATCCTGGGCTCAGGCACATGGATGGGCATCACGCTGACAAAGGATCTGTTCGATCCGGCCATCCTGATGATTCTGCCTCCGGGAGGCTTCCTGGCCTTCGGCTTTATCATCGCAGCGATGAATAAGTTCTCTTCATTGAAAATCAGAAACAAGGAAATTGCGTCCGGCTGCGGAATGAACTGTCCTGGCTGCAGCGCAAACGGCAATGGAGGTGACGCGGCATGAAGGAAATTATCCTGATAGCGATATCGGCGATTTTGGTTGAAAACTTCGTTTTGTCAAAGTTTTTGGGGATATGCCCGTTCCTCGGAGTATCCAAAAAGTCCTCGACAGCCCTCGGTATGGGCGGTGCGGTCATATTTGTCATCACATTGTCCTCCGCATGTACCTGGGCAGTCAATGAGTACCTGCTGAAACCCTATGACCTGGCGTACCTGCAGACCATCGCGTTTATCCTGGTGATCGCGGCCCTGGTGCAGTTTGTCGAGACCGTGCTGAAAAAGCTGGTTCCTTCGCTGTATAAGGCATTGGGAATATATCTTCCGTTGATCACCACAAACTGCGCGGTTCTGGGATCCGCCCTTTTAAACATGGAAAGAAGCTACACCTTCCTGCAGTCTGTTGTCTTTGGCTTTGCGGCAGCAGCGGGCTTTACCCTGGCGTTGATTCTGTTTTCCGGGGTTCGCGAAAGGATGGAAACCAACGATATTCCGGTTGCATTTCAGGGTCTTCCCATCACATTGATTGCAGCAGCGCTGGTATCCGTTGCATTTATCGGGTTCTCAGGCCTGTTTGGGATATAACACGTTAAGGGTAATCAAAAGTGTTTACTCGGATTCATGACAAATCAGAGTCCGAAGGAATGGACAAGAGTGCGAATGGTGAGAGTGAGGTGCGTTTATGATACAGATAGTGATTCCGGTTGTCATCATTTCGGGCATGGGCCTGGTATTCGGGCTGGCGCTGTCGTATGCGTCCAAAAAGTTTGCCGTCGAAGCGGATGAACGTCTGGAAAAGGTTCGCGGGGCTTTACCGGGTGCGAACTGCGGTGCATGCGGCTTCAGTGGCTGCGATCAGTATGCCGAGGCCATTGTCGGGGGTTCGGAAGTGAACAAGTGCCCGGTCGGTGGATCCTCTGTTGCCGGGCAGCTCGCTGAAATTATGGGTGTGGAAGCGTCCACCATAGAAAAGCATGTTGCCAGGGTGATGTGCAACGGAACCTGGGATAAGGTGCTGATAAAGTTTGACTATGACGGCATTACCGACTGCAAATCGGCCGCCACCATGGCCGGAGGGCCTTCCGCATGCATTTATGGCTGCGTGGGGCTGGGAAGCTGTAAAAAGGTATGCCCTTTTGGCGCGATAGAAGTTGAAAACGGCCTGGCGAAGATCAATGAGGCAAAATGTACGGCCTGCGGTAAATGCGTCGCCGAATGCCCGAAGGCAATCATTGAGCTGGTGCCTGCAAAATCCGAGGTTTCGGTCACCTGCAGCAACCATGAGAAGGGTGCTGTTTCCCGGAAAAACTGCCAGGTTTCCTGTATTGCCTGCCAGAAGTGCGTGAAGGAATGCCCCCTTTCAGCTATCACCATGGACAATTTGTGCGCGGTGATCGACACCTCAAAGTGCGATAATTGCGGCAAATGCATCGCGGTTTGTCCGTCCAGCGCTATTCTAAGATATCCGGGTCATCAATAAGGAAGCATGTCGGAGATATGTCTTTATAATTGAATGAAAGCTTAATTCAAAAAGGATTCTGCCGGTGCAGGATCCTTTTTTCATACGGTTTTCAGGAGGGGAATCCCAAATCATACCGTGCGGAAGAACCGATAAACGATGATTTATACCGGGCGTGAAAAACAGCTGTCAGTGATGAACGCTAAATCAGAGATGCTTCCCAACGGCAAGCTCAAGCTTGTCTGCCATTCCCGCCGGAAGCTCCAGAATACCATGAGCTTTGCTGTGGTACTTCCCTGTTTTCCAGGGGGCCATGTTTTTCTCAATATCAACAACCGTCAGGGCGTTATCCAGATACACGACATCAATGTTTACTTTCATGAAAAAGGTGTGGATGGACTTGCAGGGAATCAGTAATAATCCGTAATCCACGTTCTCTTTTCCCATTAGCCCGAAAAACCTGCTGACAAATGTGTCGGCTGCGCGGATAGGATAATTCAGGGAAATGGACTGCAACAGGTTATCATTTCTCATAAGAAGGTACCAACCTTTCCAGAAAGAGGATATAAAGGTTTTTAACATGTCGTTTTTTTTATTCCCCAAACGGGAAAAGATAAACAATTTGACGAAATTGTTTTTCAGACTTATGCTTGAATTATGTCGTATCAACATTAACAGGGGATATATTCTTTTTGAATGAAACGGAGGATCCGAAAGCCCCTTGGAAAAACGCTTCATGCACGGAAAACGTGCAGAAGGGGACAGGCGGTATCACTGTTTCGCACGGAGGCTGCGCTGTTGATGAATGGTTTTGAAGGGAAGTTTCATGGAGGATAGAGAAATCGTTGAAAGGTGCCTGAATGGAGATACCGAGTGTTTCAGCCACCTGGTTGCAAACTATAAAAAGCTTGTTTATTCCATTGCCCTTCGCTTCCTTAAAGACCCTCAAAGTGCGGAAGATATTACGCAGGAAGTTTTTTTTAAGGCTTATAAGAAGCTGAGGCTGTACGACACCAGCATGAAGTTCTCGGCATGGATAGGGCGGATTACCCATAACACCTGTATCGACACCATCCGGAAAGACAGAAACTATCAGGTAGTGTCCAGTGACGAGATGATCATAGAAGATACCGACGAGTCGGCAGACGAGCTGGTGATTAAAAAGGAACGCAAGCAATGGATTGAAGAGCAGATCAGGCAGCTGGATCCGGGTTATAAAACGCCGCTGCTTCTGTTTCACCAGGCGGGTTTAAGTTATGAGGAAATTGCGCGGAGCATGGGCGTTCCGCTGAGTATTGTGAAAAACAGGATATATCGCGCCAGGAAAATGTTAAAGGAAAAGATGTCGGAATATTATGGGGAGGAATAGAAATGCATGTAAATGAAAAGGAAATGTCTGCATATCTGGACAATTCCCTGACGACTGAAAAGCAGGAACGAATGAAGGAACATCTTTCGGTCTGCGAAGACTGCCGCCGCAGGCTGAATGAATGGGAAAGCCTGTTTGATACCATTGGCATGCTCAGCTTTGATTTCAGCCTGGAGGGGCTGGAAGAAAAGGTTTTGCAAAGGATCCGAAAAGAGGGGAACGAAGCCGTCTCACCTCGGGTTTTAATATCCAATATGGCCTATGTGATGGTATCTTTGTTCATCGCAGGGCTTTTCATCAATCCGTTGACCCAATGGGTCGGAAAATTGCTTCAGGTTGCAGGGAACTTTGTCACCGGAGCGGGCATTGGCTTCATCAATGAGTTCAAGTGGCATGCTGTGGATATTGTTTCATTCATCCAAAGTGCAGAACTTTCGAATTGGCTGTTCCTGCTGGTTGCAGGGGTCACACTGATCGCCGGCGGAACCTATTTCTCCTTCGGAAGCCGGCTGCGCAGAGCTTAATAGACGAAAACTTTCATATTCTATTTGAAAACCCCGGGTTAACATTGTATAATAGGTATGACTGACAAGATACGCCAATGCGGAAAAACCGCAGAAGCCGCAGATTCAATGGTTGGCAGGGGGAAATAGAATGATCACACGGGAAATTATCATAAAAAATGAATCCGGTCTGGAATCGAAGGTAGCCGCAAGGCTGATTCAAAAGGCTTCCGGATATGCATCGAATATATGGATTGAAAAGGATGCAAGAAGGGCAAATGCAAAAAGCTTGCTGGGCATCTTGTCCCTCAGTGTCAGTAAAGGCGAAAAAGTGCTCCTCATTGCCGATGGAGCGGATGAAGGCCTTGCACTGGATGAGCTTGAACTGTTTGCGAACAGGGGAATGTCCGACGAATAACCGGCAGGTGGCAAATGAATGAACAGATGGACCACATACAGGAACTATTAAAAAATCTCCCGGATTCTCCGGGAGTTTATTTCATGAAGGACAAAACAGGCCGTATCATTTATGTCGGTAAGGCAAAAGTCCTGAAGAACCGCGTACGCCAATATTTTCAGAACACCGATGAAAAGGATCCCAAAACCAGGGCCCTCGTATCGCGCATCCATCATATCGAAACCATCGTCACAAAAACCGAAGCCGAAGCACTGATTCTGGAAAATACCCTGATCAAGCTGCATAAGCCCAAATTCAACATCCTGCTGAAGGATGACAAGACCTATCCCTATATCCGCGTCACGGTTCAGGATGATTTCCCCAGGATAGAGATCACACGCATCATCAAGAAGGATGGATCCAGGTATTTCGGAGCCTATACAAAGCCTTCGGATGTAAGAAAGTCTGTTGAAGTGCTGCGCAAAATATTTCCGATGCGCACCTGCAACCGTCAGATCAACGAAAAAGCCCCGCAGCGTCCCTGTCTGTTTTATCATATCGGACTGTGCTCGGCCCCCTGTGCCGGGAAGATCAGCAAAAAAAACTATGATGAAATCGTCCGTGAGGCCTGCAGGTTTCTTGAAGGCAAGCAGGAAGAAATATTGTCCGAGCTTGAAGCAAAAATGCAGGAACACGCCGAAAACATGGAATTTGAAAAGGCCGCTGCCGTCCGCGATAAACTGAAGAGCATCCGGAATGTGACAGCTAAGCAGCTGGTACTGTCCACAAAGATGGAGGATCGGGATTTATGCGCCCTGATCCGGGACAAAATCAACAGCCTGATTGTTGTTCTGTTCGTCAGAGGCGGCAAGCTGATGGGGAAAAATATCAACCTTCTCGAGAACACCTACGATCTGGAAGACGGAGAAGTTCTGGAAACCTTTCTGACGCAGTTTTACGGCAACGGACGGGAAGTTCCCCCGGAAATCCTGCTTACCCATACGCCGGCCAATGCTGAACTTCTGGAGCAATGGCTGCGGGAGATCCGCGGTAAAGCCGTCAGGGTGATTCAACCCGCCCGGGGCGATAAAAAAAGCCAGATCGATCTGGCGATGAAAAATGCCGAAGAGGAATTCGGGAAATATCGAATTGCTTTTCTCAGCGCCAGGGAGAACATGCACAAGTCTCTTATGAAGCTGCAGGAGGTTTTCGATCTTCCCGAACCGCCCGAAAGGCTGGAGGCCTATGACATCTCGAACACCGGAAGCGACGGAATCGTCGCGGGAATGGTTGTTTTTCTGGAAGGCGTGGCGGCGAAGAACCACTACCGGAAGTTCACCATAAAAAACACGGGGGGGCAAAATGACTATGCTACCATGCAGGAAGCGCTTTTCAGAAGACTGAAGCGGCTTGTTGAAACCTCAGCGGATGAAAGCTTTGGGGAAAAACCGGACGTAATTCTCGTTGACGGCGGGATCGGCCATGTTCATGCAGCACAGGAGGTACTGAAGGAACTAAGCCTGGAGCTGCCGGTGGTGGGGATGGCGAAGGATGACAGGCACCAGACATCCATGCTGGTGAATGACCAAATTACCCTGGAACTGAAGGCCGAACCGTCCCTGATGCCGCTCATTGCAGCCATTCAGGAAGAGGTTCACCGGTTTGCCATCGGTTTTCACCGGAGCAAAAGGCTGAAAGAGCAGAGAAAATCTGCTTTGGATGACATCGAGGGGATTGGCCCTAAAAAGAAGAAAGCTCTTCTAAAGCAATTCGGTTCGGTAAAAAGAATCCGTGAAGCCACCGTAGAGGATCTTTGCGGGGTGCAGGGAATTAATGCCCAACTGGCGCAGAAAATCAAGGATTGTTTGGGAAACTGAACAGAACCCTTCCAAAGCCGGCGTTCCTGAACAATATCCCGCGAAACAGCGGTGCGTCCTTCTGTCTTGTACTCATATTTTCCTGAGTAAGTCCATAAACATAGAACAACAAATCTGTTGATTCAGCGGCAGAAATGTTGGGTATAAAGACCATAACCGGCACGGCGGCACAGGTGAGCTTACAGATGTTTACATCCAGGTTTCGCTTATTGACTTTACGAGATGGGTGCTTTATAATGTTGTCTAATGTAAAAAGGAGGCTCAATTCTCCTAGTTTTTAATCAAAAATTTCAGTATCAGGTACTCCTGCCAAACACTTACCATATACTATCAACAGAATAGCCGACCGGGAATAAAACTATCTGAAAAACATAAAACTATAAAAACTATTATGGTAAGCAAATAAGGGGGATACAGAGAGAAAATCAGAAAAGGAGTAACAGCGTATGAGTGGCAAAGAGATATTTTTAACTTACGAGGGGCTTCGAAAATTGGAAGAAGAGCTGGAGCAGCTGAAAGGGGAGAAAAGAAAGGAAATTGCCGAGCGTATCAGACAGGCCCTTGCAT